>JBFXKS010000031.1:0-11635 GCA_050173515.1 Oscillospiraceae bacterium
AAGCGCCTTGTCGAAGAACTGAAGGATATGGCGCTGCATATGCTCAACAATGAGAATGCTGATTTTGAGTATGTGAAGCAGGTGGTGAAGAAACAAGCCAAAAGTGGAGACGTGCCCGATTTTCGCAAGCCATACACTAAGTCCACGCCGGAGGAGACAGCAACCAGCGCACGACCTGTATCTGCAGAGGCCGGGTTGGTGTTGTACGGCGGCAGCATGTTGGATGTCGTTGATACAGAGAAGGAAAATCCTTTCATAATACCGGAAAGGGTCATGGAGATAGTCCAAACAACCCCCAGACCAGGAATATACCCAGAGAGTAAAATGCTTGGCGATACGCTACCTCTCGTGACGTATTTGAGAAACTGGATAAAAAACGAGCAGCATCAAGTACGACACACGACCTATGACAGCTACGCTCTGCAGATGGAAATGAGGATTATTCCCTTCTTCTCCTTTTTTGGCTTGGCTATGTCGGACCTAACGCACCATCATGTTAAAGCCTTCTACAACTACATACTGGAAGCGCCGAGACTGGATGGTAAACCCGGTAAAGTCTCTAATACGACCGTGCACCGCGTACATTCAGTGTTCCTTAAGGCCATGAATCAGGCCGAAGAGGAAGAGTTCATTGTGAAAAACCCGGTGGCCAAGGTTCATCCACCCCGAGAAGAACCATACTCTCCACAGTACTACTCGGCGCAGCAGATTACCATCTATTTACAGAACATAGCGCATGATATTGCCGAGGATGTGCTTGCAATGTCGTTTTTCTTCGGAACGCGCAGAAGCGAAACCCTCGGCATCAAGGAGAGCGCGATTGATTTTGACGCCAAGATCATCCGCATCAACCATACGGTTACAATAGCATCGAAAAGATGTGATAGAAGCTTAGTTGATGAACGCGGATTGGTTAAGGCGGATAAGACAAAATCACAAAAGAGCAATCGCACACTTCCGGTACCAGATGTATTCCTGAACTACCTGCACTGTCTCGTGGACAGAAACCGTGATTTGAGAAAAATTTATGGTCCCAAATGGAATCCTGATGGCTATTTATGTGTGACGCCGGATGGCAAACTGGTTCATCCTAACACGGTAACCCGGCATTATAAAATTGTAGCCCGAAAAGCGGGGCTGCCAACGAATCGGCTGCATGATGCCAGGCACTCAATAGCAAGCCTGATGATTCAAAACGGTGTTGACATTTATGTACTGAAAGAATATCTAGGTCATGCAGACATACAAACCACCACACGGTATGCACATCTGAAGTCAAACCATTTGGTAGAGCCGGCAAACAAAGTGCAAAATCTTATATCGTCAGGGATTACAGGATAGGGGTTGTGGAAAAAAGTGTTGACCAAGTGTTGACCAAATGTAGGACAAATGTTGACCACCGCCCTAAAAATTTTAAAATTTCCAATTTCTAAATCACGAAAATCTGGTACAGGACAAGGTCTAAAAAAAGAAGAATTGTGCAGTACGATTTTGCTCGCACTGCACAATTCTCTTCCAATACTTAACGTATTGGCGTCGAAACTGGTTGGGGTGGCAGGGATCGAACCTACGAAATGCCAGAGTCAAAGTCTGGTGCCTTACCGCTTGGCTACACCCCAGTTTCTAATGATTTTCTTGGTCGAACTTCGGACAAACGCAACGGAGTCAAAGTCTGGTGCCTTACCGCTTGGCGACAGCCCAATGTAAAAAGCGAACGGGAACCGTTCGCTTTTGGTGGGGTGGATAATGGGATTTGAACCCATGGCCTCCAGGGCCACAACCTGGCACTCTAACCAACTGAGCTATACCCACCGCACAGAACGAAAACCGGGACCAATGGTGTGGCAAAACAAGCACATGCGCCGCAAAACGGCGCGCAAATAGCTTATCATAAAGCAAGGCGCACTGTCAACACGAGGCGGGCGGGAAAAGCGGCCTACAGCCCAAAAAGCGAGGGCACCACATAGGCCAGCAGCGACATGATGACACAGGCCCCCAGCACCCCAAGGCAGATGGGGATGGCGCTTTTGCTGGGCTTGAGGCCCAGCAGGGCGGCCGCCAGCGAGCCCGTCCACGCGCCGGTGCCCGGCAGCGGGATGGCCACGAATATGAACAGGCCGAAGTAGAGGCTTTTGGGGTATTTTGCCTCCAGGCTCGCGCCCGCCTTCCGGCCCTTGGCCTCTATCCAGCCGGCAAACTTTTTGATGGGCCCGTGCTCTTTCAAAAAGTTGAGGATGCGCTCGATGAAAAAGATGATGAACGGCACCGGCAAAATGTTACCGATGATGGCGATGGGCGCGGCAATGTGCCAGGGGATGTCGAACAGCTTTGCGGCCACCAGCCCGCCGCGCAGCTCTAAAATGGGCAGAAGTGAGATGAGGAAGACGATGAGCTCGGGCGAGAGATACCGCCGTAGAAACAGGCTGACTTTTTCTGCCATAAAGGGTCCGTCCTTGTTTGTTTTTTACGTGGAGATGGCCGCGTGGCGTCGAGGGGCGTTTGCGGTGCGCCGGGCGAAAAGGCGCGCTTTGCCACAGACCCTTATATTATAGTGGGGCGCCCGGTGGAATGCAAGCGGCACATCGGTGTACAAAAAAGGCGGGCTGTGGTAAGATGGGGAATGGTTTTGAATACGCCAAAGAGGAAACGCCGTGAAAAAGCAGGCCGACCCACAAAACAAGCTGCCGCCGGCCGCCGAAAAGGCGCAGCTGCAGAAAAAAAACGAGCGCTGGGCCACGGCCGGGATCTTGTTGATCACGGTGATATGGGGCTGGGGCTTTGTTTTTTCGCGCATGGCGCTGAACGCGGGGCTGGGCCCGGCCGGGGTGATGTTCGGCCGCTTCGGGCTGGCCGCCGTGCTCATCGGGCTGGTGTTTTTCAAGGACCTGCGCCGCCAGTACCGCCCGGGGCAGTGGAAGAGCGGGCTGCTGATCGGCGTCTTTCTGTTTTTGGGCTTCTACCTGCAGATATTGGGCCTGGAGCGCACCACCCCGGCCAACAACGCCTTCATCACGGCCACCTATGTGGTGCTGGTGCCGCTGCTGTGGTGGGCCATCACCAAGCGCCGCCCGCGCAACATCCTGTTTGTGGCGTCGGTGCTGTCGCTGGTGGGCGTGGCGGTGCTCTCGGTGGACCCTTCGGCCGGGTTTTCCGCCAGCCTGGGGGACGGCCTGACCCTGCTGAGCGCCCTCATGTTCGCCTGCCAGATCGTGGCCACGGGCATTCTGGCGCGCACCATGGCCCCCAGCGTGCTGGTGTTCATGCAGATGCTGGTGGCGGGCGTGCTCTCCTTTTTGCTGTTCGTGCTGGTGGAGCGGGACTTCTCCGGTTTTGCCAACCTCGAGGGCGCGGCCTCGGTGCTGTACCTGGGCATCTTGAGCACCTGTGTGTGCTATTTTATTCAAACGATCGCCCAGCGGCACCTGTCGTCGGCCAAGGCGGGCATTTTGCTGGCCACCGAGTCACTGTTCGGCGCGCTGTTCTCGGTGCTGGTGGGCTACGACCAGTTTTCGGTGCGCATGGTGGTGGGCGGCACCATCATGTTTGCCTCCATGGTGCTGCCGGAGCTTGGCCGCCCGCCCGCCGCCACGCCGCCGGAGGATCCGCCCACGCCGCCGGGCCGGGAGGCATGACGACGATGCGAAAAACCCACCGGATGCCACAGGGGCGGCCGGTGGGTTTTACCTTGTGGGGATATGGGCAAGGTTCAGCCCAGCAGCGCGCGCATGCGCTGCAACGGCAGCGCCCGCAGCAGGTAGTGCAGTTCGTCAAAGTCGGTCACCTCGCGTGCGTCCAGCCGGGAGAGGAAGCCCTCGTAGCCCATGCTGCCGATGACGCCCAGATGGTTGGACAACAATTCCACGGCCCACGTGGCCACGGCTTCGCCGGCAAAAGGCGAGGCGTCGAAAGGGATGAACGGCGTTTTGGGGATGACGAAGGCCGTGTCCTCCAGCAGGGTGTAGGTGCCCGCCACGGTGCCGTCGGCGGCGTTGCGGTGAAAGGTGGGGGCCAGGTAGGCCCGGGCCGGCCACTGCTTTTCGGCCAGATAATCGGCAAAGTACAGCGCGCCGTTTTCCGCCGGCAGGTCCGCCATGCGCCGGCACAGGCTCTCGGGTATCTTCAGCGGGTACAATACGCCGGAAACCATGAAGCCCGGGCGGTCGATGGCATAGCTTTTCAAAATGGCGCAGTTGGCCGCGCGCACGGCGGGGAACACGCGGGCCAGCCCGGCAGCGCGCACGGCGCCCAGCTCGCCGCAGTGCACCCGGTCCACCTCCACCAGCCCCGCCAAAATGCCGGCAAAGGCCACCATGTCCTCCAAGTCGTGGATGGTGGTGGGTACCGGGCTTTCCAGCCGAAAGGCGCTGTAGCCTTTGTCCACAAAAAGGGTGAACCCGCGGCCCAGGCGGTTGTCGGCCGCGCTGTACACCATATAGGCGGCCTCGCACCCGTCGGGCGCGGCGCCGGGCTTGGCCTGGAAATTGAGCGCCGGGCCGATGCCGCCGATCTGGTAGGCGGAGCCGAACTTTTTTTGCAGGAAGGCAAGGCTGGGTTTGGTTTTCATCAGCTTGCCGCCTTGGGAGACGGTGAAGGTGACCGACATGGATGACCTCCTGTGTGAGGATTGTGGGTCTGGCTACATGGCCCGCAAAAAGGCCTGCTGCACGCGGGCCAGGTGGCTGCGGCTCACCGGCACGCGGCGCCCGTCCACCAGCACGGCCTCGCTGCGGGTCACCTCGCGCACCCGCTCGATGTTCACCATGAAGCTCTGGTGGCAGCGCACAAAGCGGTCGTGGGGCAGGGCGTCCTCCATCTCGGCCAGCCGCCCGGCCACCTGCAGGGTGTCGCTTTGCGTGTGGATGGCCACCTTGCGGCCCGAGATCTCGAGGTAGTAGATGTCTTCCAGCGGCAGCCGTCGCCACACGCCGCAGCTGTTCACCGTGAGGAACTGGGTGGTCTGACGATGGCGGTAGTCGTAGGTCAGCACCTTTTTCAGCTCTTCGCGGTCCACCGGTTTTTGCAGGTAGTGCAGCGGCCGCGCCCGGTAGGCCGGCAGGGCGTGCGCGGCAGAGGAGGTGGTGAACACGATGGAGACGTTCTCGTCCAAATCGCGGATGGCCGTGGCCAGCTCGATGCCGTTGGGCGCGTCCATCAAGACGTCCAGCAAAAGCAGCTGGTAGTGCCCTTCGCCCCGGCGGTATTTTTCCAGCAGCGGGGCGCTGCTGGCATAGTAGTCGATGTGATGGGCAACATCCATCTCGGCCAGGATGCTGGTGAGCAGGGCGCCCAGCTGGTCGCGAAAAACGGCCTCGTCGTCGCACAGTGCGATGGTGTACATGTGTAACCCCCAAAAATGTGCAAACTAAAGCCCAAAGCGGGCAGGGCACACAACGCGCGAAATGGCGTTTGGCGCCCAAATGACGGCATGATTCCAAAGTAATACATAATATACCATATTTTGCCGGCGAAGCCAAAGCACAGATTTGGCAGAGCTGCGTTGTGTTGACAGCCTGCCTTGCAACTGTTAGGCTGTAAACGTGGAGGTGCCGCATGGAGCAGACGACAGGCGCGAGACGTACGGTGGGCTGGGCCCTGGCTCTTTTTTGCGTCACGATGGCGGTGGCCGCCGCGGTGGTCATCAGCTTTTTTGTGCTGCGCGCGCGCTGGACGGCCGCAATGGTGGATCTGAGCGACGGCTGGACCGACGTGGCCGGCTCGGGCGTGCACGATACCGGCGGGCTGGACCTGCACAACCTGCCCATCGAAAAAGGGCAGACGCGGCTGTACACGCGGGTGCTGACAGAGATACCGGACGCAGCGGCGCTGCTGTTCGAGTGCCGGCACAACCACTACCGCCTGAGCGTGGGCGACGAAGTGCTGTTCGAGACGCCGCAGGAAGCGGGCGTGCGCAACACCGGGCACTTTATGGAGTATTTGCCGCTGCCGGAACACGCGCGGGGCGAGACGCTGTATTTGGAGGTGGAGGCGCTGTACGACACGGCGCCCTACGGCGTGGAGAGCCTGCATGCGGGCGCCGTGCAAACCGTGATGCGCTACCCGTTCGTGCGCTCGGTGATGGAGATAGCGCAGACCACCGTGTGCGTGGCCGTGGGTGTGGCGCTGATGCTGCTGGGGCTGATACCCGGGCTGAAGGACTGGACCCACTGGTCCAGCTTCATGGCGGGGGCCTTTTCGCTCATCGGGGGGCTTTACGGCCTGGTGCACAGCGATGTGGCCTACCTGGTGCTCACGGCGCGGCAGATATGCTATGTGGAGATATTTTTGGAGCAGTGCTACCACCTGCCGCTTTTGGGCTTTGTCTATTCGCGGCTGGAGCGTCACCGCCGCTTGGTGTGTCCGGCGGTGGTGGTGTCCCTGGCCAACATCACGCTGGTGGGTGTGGCGGCCATGCCCGGCTGGAAGGACGTGGTGGAGATACTGGGCGTTGCCAGCACGGTGAACCAGGCCATCTTTGCCTATGTGGCCGGGCTGATGGTGTTCGGCTTTATAAAGGGCATCCGGTTTTTCCGGTTCTTTTTGCCGTTCACCCTGCCGCTGTTTGTCAGCTGGGCGCTTTTGGTGGTGGACAACTACTACTATTTCATCCCGCAGGACGTCATCACGGTGTTCTACAACCTGTCGTTCTTCCTGTTGATCATGGTGGTGTGGGGCCGCACGCTGTGGGACTATTTGTACGTGCAGCGCAACAGCCAGAACACCGTGCTGTCGCTGGAGATACGCAGCACCCTGGCGCTGGAGAGCTACCGGGAGATGGAGAAGAACCTGCAGGCCACCAGCAAGCTGAAGCACGACATCAAAAACCAGATACTGGCGCTGCAGCTGCTGCTGAAAAACGAGAACTATGCGCGCGCACGCGAGTATCTGGAGCAGCTGGGCGCCGACAGCAGCCTGCAGGCGGCGCCGCTGTACTGCGAGAACTTTTTGATCAACGCGCTGCTGACCACCAAGCTGACGCCGCTGGAACAGGCGGGCGTGCGGGTGGAGGTGAAGGCACAGGTGCCAGAGCGCCTGGCCATCACCGACATCGACCTCAGCGGCTTTTTCTCGAACATCCTGGACAACGCCATCGAGGCCTGCCAAAAGGTGGAAAAGGAACGTGCCTTCATCGAGCTGGAGATACGCATGAAGGAGACCTACCTGTATGTGCGCTGCGCCAACGCCAGCCCCGGCACGGTGAAAAAAGTGAACGGAGAGCTGGTGAGCACAAAGTCCGGCGCAAAAAAATCGCATGGCTGGGGCCTGAAGATCGTGGAGGACATCGTGCACCGCTATGGCGGCATGATGGACCTGGAGGTGGAGAAGGACCGCTTCACGCTAACCGCGGCGCTGCGCAACACAGCGCCCAAAAGGAAAAAAGCCATGCAGGACTGGGGCGAGCTGACCCAATGAGCCGTTGTTTTGCATGGAGTCCCATCGGCACCCGCCTGGCGCACCCGGGGGCGGGTGCCAATTCTTTGAAAAAAACGACTGATTTTGCACGAAGGCTTATAATTTCCAGTTGATTAATATATAATCAAATATGTATCTGAAGCGGTAGTAAACAGCAGGGGAGGTGAGACGTTGGCTAAAGCGGAAGAAGCGGCCAAAGGGCAGGAGATCCTCGTGCGCTTTTTTGGCAACTTCCAGGTGGTCATCGACGGCCAGGTCATCAACGAGTCGGCCTCCCGCACCAAGCGCCCGTGGAACCTCCTGCAATACCTGATGGTGTTCCGCCACAAAACAGTGTCTCGCCAGCAGCTGATAGAGGCCTTGTGGCCAGACGGCGCCAGCGAACAGCCCGACAAGGCGCTGAAGAACCTGGTGTACCGGGTGCGCTCCAGCTTTGCGGCCAAGGGCGTGCCCTTCTCGCAGGAGATCATCCAGTATGTAAACGGCAGCTACCAGCTGAACAACCGCCTGAACTGGGCCATCGATTTCGAGCAGTTCGAGGGCTATTACGACAAGATGATGAAGCAAGACACGCCGGACGATGCGGCCATTGGCTATGCGCTGCAGGCGGTGGACCTGTACCGGGGCGACTTTTTGGCCGAGCACGTGTACGACGACTGGGTGCTTCCCTACAACACCTACTATCGGTCGCTGTTTTTCAAATGTGTGGACCACGCGCTGGACCTGCTGGAAAAAGAGGAGCGGGACAGCGACATCGAGTTCATCTGCAGCCGCGCGCTGATGGTGGACCAGTTCGAGGAATCGCTGCACCTGGCCTACATGAACGCGCTGATCCGGCAGGACAAAAAGCCCAACGCCGTGGCGCACTACAACAAAATGGCCGACATGTTCTTCCGCGAGATGGGCGTCACCCCGTCGGACGAACTGCGCGATTTGTACCACGAGATCAGCCAGTCGCTGAACAAGGTGCAGACGGACCTCTATTTCATCAAGGAGACCTTGTGCGAAAAGGAGGTCTCGAACGACGCGTTCTTTTGCGATTTCGAGGTGTTCAAAAGCCTGTACCGGCTGGAGGCACGCAGCGCCCAGCGCGCCGGGCAGGCGGTTTTCATCGTGCTGCTCACCCTGTTCGACAAAAACGACGAGCAGCCCGGCAGCGAGCAGCTGACCAAGAGCATGAGCCTGCTGTTCGAGACGGTGAACACCTGCCTGCGCCGCGGCGACGTGGTGTCCCGGTTCAGCATCTCCCAGTACATCCTCATGCTGCCCACCGTCACCATCGAGAATGCCGAGATGGTGCTGCGGCGCATCACCGACCGCTTCAACCGGCTGATGCCCTTCCCGAACGTGCGGCTGGAGGCGAAGATACAGCCGCTGGACCCGCTGGTGGGTTAGGCATATGGCATAGAACAGGCAGTGGGTAACAGGGCCCACTGCCTGTTTTTTTGTTTTTGTTACTCTGCTGTGACCATTACATGCTAGAATAAGATGATTTACTAGGGCCTGTCCCTGAAGTATGGCGCGATCGATTCGCGAGATGTTATTTGTTGCCGCAAGGCGGGAAAGCACGCGAATACGTGGTGTATTTAAGCGTTTTGACAACGAAGCGGCGGTGAAAAACAGCCGCGAAGGGACGTGCCTTGGCTTTAGGCACACGCCCCAAGTGCTGGCACAGGCTATGGGTCCATCGGGTGCTTTTGTGAAAGGCAGGCCGGCCAGCGGTGGAAAGGAGACGGCCACATGCCGGTGAGAAGTCGGGCCATGGTGCCCAGCACCGCTTCGCGCGTGATGATACGGGTGGAGAACTTCGCGCGCAACCGCATGGCCGGGCTCATCTACAATCCCTATCTGGACAAGATCGAGCGCTTTGGCGATGTGCTGGAGCTGACGAACAAGCTGGACGGCATTTTCGATACGCTGTCTTTTCCGCAGGCCACCATGGCCTACCGCAGTTTCCACAAAAAGGGCAAGGGCCCAAAACCGAGGGAAGACAAAGGGGAGGCGCGTGCCACAGCGGACGATGCAGACCCCGCACAGAGGGAACGCGAGGTGAATACCATTCGCCAAATGGACAAAGATGTGTTCATCGTACACGTGCAGTTCCGCCAGAACGCGTCCTGGCAGGGCACCATCAAGTGGGCCGGGCAAAACGAAGAGGTGCGCTTTCGCAGCACGCTGGAGATGCTGAAGATCATGGACAGCGCCCTGCAGCAAAGCCACCCGGAAAATGCGGAAGATCGCCCTTTTTCTTTCTAAAGGGCCGGCGCCTGCGCGAGGGCGTCGTGCAAACACCAAAGAAGCTTGCAGGCGGCCGCCGGCTTTGCCGGGGCCGTGCCGTGGGCCTCTTTTTTGGGTGGCGGCCGGGCAGTGCGCGGGATGTTGACGAAAAAAGGCGGATGGGGTAAAATATAGCTGTAAACAACGCAATACACACCGGTGGGCATACGCATTTGTTGCGCGCTTTTTGGGTCTTGGCCCAAAAAGCCAGATGAATGAAAAGCGGCGCCGGTTTTTTTGTCCGCAGTTTTCATTTGGGCCGCCAGGGGCGCCACTGCCTTTTGTGGGCCTTTCGGAAGGGGATGTTTCTATGGTCATCCAGCACAACATCGCGGGGCTGAACGCGCTGCGGCAGATGGGCATCAACAGCACCAGCATGCAGGGCAATTTGGAGAAGTTGGCCAGCGGCTACCGCATCAACCGCGCGGCCGACGACGCGGCGGGGCTGTCCATCAGCGAACGCATGCGCGCCCAGATGACGGGCCTTGAGCGCGCGCGGCTGAACGCACAGGACGGCGCCTCGCTCATCCAAACGGCAGAGGGCGCGCTGGGCGAAGTGCACAGCATGCTGAACCGCCTGACGGAGCTGGCCACCCAGGCGGCCAACGGCACCATCCAGGCCAGTGACCGCCAGAAGCTGGTGACCGAGTCCGACGCCATTTTGGCAGAGATCGACCGCATCTCCCAGGCCACGAACTTCAACGGCATCAACCTGCTGGACGGCTCGCTGTCCGGCAGCGCCGCGGCGTCGCCCACCGTGCAGGGCGTGCAGCTGGGCGAGACGGCCGCCGTGGCGGGCAAGGTGTCGTTCAGCGCGCTGAGCCAGCAGGCCGGCATGAGGGCGGGCGACACACTGGCCTACACATTGGGCACCAACGCCGGCGCCAGCCACACGGTGGAGTTCACCGTCAGCGACGACCTCAAGTCCATCACCACGGCCGACGGCGCCGTGTACAACCTTGGCAATGCCGCGGCGAACGGCGAGGTGACCATCGACGCGGCCGAGCTGGCCGACGCCGTGGCAAACGAGCTGCGCGGCACCGCCGTGGCCGACCAGTTCATCGTGGCCGCCAGCGGGGACGGCTTTACGCTGGAAAACCGCAGCGCCGGCACGGCGGCCGTGCGCATCACCGGCCTGGAGGAGGCCAAGAACGGCGTGCACCAGGCCAATGTGGCGCTCACCAGCGTGGCCGACGCCGCCGACGTGGAGTACAACATCTCGGGCGACGCCTTCCGCCTGTTCACCGGCGAAAACGAGCAGGCGGCCACCTTCAAGGTGAACGGCCACAGCTTTGTGCTGGTGGGCGCTGCCGACTATGAGCAAACCGTGGCCAAGCTGCAAAACCGGGACGTGAACGTCATCGAGGTGGCCTCGGAAAACCTGGACGCCGCAGACCTCAAGCGCATTTCGGCCGACATCAACCACGTGGCCGGCACCGCCTTCGAGGCGGGCGCCGATGCCATCAAGGTGAAGATGCCCGCGGGCAGCGGCGGGCTGACCATGCAGGTGGGCGACACCGCGGCCGCCCACAACCAGGTGGCCGTCACCATCGGCAACATGTCGTCCTCGGGCCTGGGGCTCAGCGCCATCTCGCTGGCCTCGCAAGAGAGCGCCGCCCGCGCGCTAGACCGCATCTCGTCGGCCATCGAGACGGTGTCGGCCGGCCGCGGCAGCCTGGGCGCCATGCAAAACCGCCTGTCCTACACCATCAACAACCTCGGCGTCACCAGCGAAAACATGACGGCCGCCGAGAGCCGCATCCGCGACACCGACATGGCCAAGATGATCATGCAGTTCACGAAGAACAACGTGCTGGCGCAGGCCTCGCAGGCCATGCTGGCCCAGGCCAACACCCAGGCCCAGCAGGTGCTGCAGCTGCTCACCAGCTAAAGCCGGCACGGGTTGCTCAAAATCAAAGCCCCTTTGGAGTGTGCTCCAAAGGGGCTT
>JBFXKS010000032.1:0-11584 GCA_050173515.1 Oscillospiraceae bacterium
GAAGCCCATGCCCAAAAAGATGGTTTTCAGCTCGGCGAGCACCTTGTCTATCGGGTGGGGCCCGCCCAGGTCCATCGGGCGGCCGGGCAGGCTGACGTCGATGGTCTCGTCGGCCAGGCGCTGCGCCTGCGCGGCGCCTGCCAGCGCCGCGGCGCGGGCGCGCACGGCATCGTCCAGCCCTTCGCGTATCTCGTTGGCCAGCGCGCCGATCACCGGGCGCTCCTCGGCGGAAAGCCCGCCCATCTGCTTCAAAATGGCGGTGAGCTCCCCTTTTTTGCCCAGATAGCGGACCCGAAGGGCCTCCAGCTCCGCCTGGCCGGGCGCCGCGGCTATCTGCTGTGTCGCCTGCTCTCGTATGGTCTCCAGCGCCTGTTTCATGCCTGTCACTCCCCTGAAAATGCTCTTGACTGGTAAAATAAAAAGCTTCGCCCCCAAAAACAGGGACGAAGCAGAACTCCGCGGTACCACCCAGCTTCCCGCCGGGCAGGGCAAAAACCCCGGCCGGCAGACACTCGCGTTTTGTAACGGAAACACCGTCCGCGCCTAGTGGGGCAGCTCGCCCGTTCAGCCCGGCCGCTCGAAAGCGAACTTCGTACGCACGCCGCCCGGGGGCTTGCAGCCAAGGGCCCCCATCTCTGCAGAAACAACGATGCGCCTACTTTGCTTTGTCATTGCGTTTATGCGGGTAGTATAGCATGCGGCCGGTATTTTGACAAGGGGCGCTGCCTCCCGGTATAATGGCGATGGCACAGCAAACGGTGGAAGACAAGCAAAGGGGGCGGCCGGCATGGTGGTTGGCATCGGGGTGGACTGCGAGGGCATCGGCCGCATGGAGCGCAGCCTTTCCCGCCCCGGCTTTCTCCAGCGGGTTTTCAGCATGGAGGAGCAAAAACTGATCATGGCGCGCAAGGGCCGCCGCCGCGTGGAGGCGGCCACCAGCTGCTTTGCCGCGAAAGAGGCCTTTTTGAAGGCCACAGGACAGGGCCTGGGCGGCTTTGTGCTGGCCGACATCGCCGCGCTGCGCAAGGAGAGCGGCGCGCCCTACTACGAGCTGAACGGTCCGCCGCGCGCATTCTGCGAGGAGAACGGCCTCACGGTGCACCTGTCCATCACCCATGGCGGAGGGCTGGCCATCGCCGTGGCCGTTTTGGAGAAGCGGGAATAGAAAAGCCCCGAAGCGCTGCGAAGGCTTCAGGGCAAAAGAAGCTTTTTCCGCCGTCGGCCTCCCAGCCGGCGGGTTTTGTTTTTGGCAGCGCCACCTACCAGTCTTTGACGCCCGCCATCATCTGGGCACACTTGTAGATGTCGCCACAGCCCAGCGTGAGCACCAGGTCGCCCGGCTGGGCATGCCGCAGCACATAGTCGGCCACCTGGCGCTGGGTTTCGAACCACACGCTGCCCGGCACCTTTTCGGCCAGCTGGGCGGTGGTGATGGCGTAGTCCTCGGCCTTTTCGCGCCCGCCCATGATGGCCGTCATCACCACCTTGTGTGGGATGGCCAGCGCCGTGGCAAAGTCGTTTAGCAGCAGCTGGGTGCGGCTGAAGGTGTAGGGCTGGAACACCGCCCACACCTGCCGGTAGCCCATGCCCATGGCCGCGGTGAGCACCGCCGTCAGCTCGGCCGGGTGGTGGGCGTAGTCGTCTGCGATGGTGACGCCGTTCACCTGGCCCAGAACCTCGAAGCGGCGCCCGGTGCCGGCAAAGGCCTCAAGGCCGGCGGCACATTGCTCAAAGCCGGCCCCCAGCCGCAAGGCGCCGCCGCAGGCGGCCAGCGCGTTGTAGATGTTGTGCTGGCCGGGCACGTTCAGTGCGATCTCGCCCAGCGCCTCGCCGTTTTGCTGCAGGGTGAAGGCCCAATAGGCCGGGCGGTGCTGGCGCGCGGCGGTGGCCCGCAGCGCGCAGCCCTCACCAAAGCCGAAGGAGACCAGCGGCTGGGCAAGGCCGGCCACCACCTCGCGGCTGGCGGCATCGTCGGCGTTGTACAGCACGGCGCCCGTGGCCAGCGCGCAGAAGGCGCGGAAGGCGGCCTTCAGGTTTTCCATGCTGCCAAAGAACTCCAGGTGGTCGTCGTCCACGTTCAGCAGCACGGCCGTCTCGGGGCGCAGCTCCAGAAAGGTGTTGTGGTATTCGCAGGCCTCCACCACAATGCCGTCGCCGCCGCCGGCCTTGCCGTAGCCGCCGATGAGCGGCAGGCGGCCGCCGATGACGGCGGCGGGCTCCAGCCCGGCCATCTGCAAGATCTGGGTGGCCATGCCGGTGGCGGTGGTTTTGCCGTGGGTGCCCGCAAAGCACAGCGGGCGCCGGTACAGCGAGGCCACATAGCCCAGCATGACGCTGCGCTCCACACAGGGGATGGAAAGGCGCTCGGCCTCGAGGCGCTCGGGGTTGTCTGGCTGGATGGCGGCGGAATAGACCACCAGGTCGGCCCCATGCACGTTTTCGGCGCGCTGGCCCATCATCACCCGCACGCCCTGGCGGCGCTCATAGTCCAGTATCTCGCCCTCGTTCACGTCGCTGCCGGAGATGTGGTGCCCCGCGGCCAGCAAAATTTGCACCAGCGGGTACATGCCGCTGCCGCCCACGCCCACAAAGTGTATTTTTTTTGGCCCCTGCAAAAGGGCGCCGATATCGATAGCCATGTGCCACTCCGTTATGGTATAATATAAAAGAACAAACAGGACAACACCATTATAGCACACCTTGGGCCGGGTGCGCACAGCGCGCCCAAAAGCGAAATGGGGAGCTGCGCTTATGATGCCACAACTGCCGGCGCATGTCGGCCAACTCATCGTCACCCTGAAGGCCGCTGGGGCGGGCGCCTGGCTGGTGGGCGGCGCACTGCGCGACTTGATGCTGGGCAAGACGCCCACCGACTGGGACATCGCCACCACCTTTACGCCCCAGCAGCTGCTGGACCTGCTGGACGGCAGCCGCCTGACGGGTGGCGACACCGGCACCGTGCGCGCGGTGATGGGCGACGAATATTGTGAGATAACGCCCTGCCGTGTGGAGGGGCTGTACAGCGACCACCGCCACCCGGACGAGGTATTGTTCGTGCCGGACATTTTGGCCGACCTCGCCCGCCGGGATTTCACGGTGAACGCCATGGCCTTCGACGGGCGCATCCTGATAGACCCGTTTGGTGGGCAGCAGGACCTGCGCAGGCGCATTTTGCGCTGTGTGGGCGACCCGGCCGAGCGCTTCAAGGAGGACCCGCTGCGTGTGTTGCGCCTGTTCCGTCTGGCAGCCCAGCTGGGCTTCAACGCCTCGTGGCCCACCTTTTGCGCTGCCGGCGCGGCCATGGACGGCATTGCCGGGCTGCCAGCCGAGCGGGTGCTGGGCGAGATGAACCGGATATTGATGTCCCAGGGCCCGCAGGTGATCGGCCCGGTAGTTGCGCAGGGCGGCCTGCACAGCTATGGCTTTTTCTTTGCGCCGGCGCTGAACGCACTGGCCCAGACGCCGGCGGTGCTGCTGTGCCGCTGGTGGGCGCTGCTCACGCTGTGCGGCGTGGACTTCGAGCGGGCGGGCGCGGCGTTTGGCTTTTCCAGGCGCTTTATGGCAGACCTGGAGGAGTGCACCCGGCTGTACCGGCTGGGCCCGGCGATGAACAAGACGGAGCTGAAGCAAAAGCTGAGCCATTCGAAGCTGGATTACCTGCCCGTGGTGTCCACCTTTGCGGCCGTCTCGCCCAGCTTTGTGGCCGAGCCCGCCTTCTTTGCCGAGGTGATGGCCAAAAAGGAGCCCTACCGCCTGGGCGATTTGGCCATCAACGGGGACATCCTGTACTACGAGGAGGGCATTCGCGGCAAGCAGTGCGGCACCGTGTTGGAGGAGCTTTTGCAGGTGGTGATCAAGAACCCGAAAATGAACCGCACCAAGGTGCTGCTGGGCATTGCCCGGGGGCTGAAGCAGCTGCTGTAAGGTGTAAAATATTGTCGATAAACCGCGCAGAATATGTGCGGTTTATTTACTGTTTGTCGATGGGAATGACGCATTTTTTTCACATATTTGGGGTATAATAAACACAGTACCAAAGGACCTCCCCAAGGGGATCTCCCAAAAATGTGAAAGGGCGATTTATAATGAAAGAACGCAGAATACAGGAATTGGTGCGCGGGCAGAACGCCGTGGATGGCGCGGGCGTGCATCTGGTGCGCGTTTTGGGCCTTGAGACTGTGGAGGCCTTTGACCCGTTTTTGATGCTGGACTCGTTCGACTCCACCAACCCGGCCGACTATGTGGCGGGCTTCCCAATGCATCCGCATCGCGGCATCGAGACCGTCACCTACCTGATCCAGGGTGAGATAGACCACGAGGACAGCCTGGGCAACGCCGGGCGCATCGGCCCCGGGCAAAGCCAGTGGATGACGGCCGGCAGCGGCATTTTGCACCAGGAGATGCCCCAGCCCGCCGAGCGCATGCTGGGCGTGCAGCTGTGGCTGAACCTGCCGCAAAAGGACAAGATGGCCGACCCGCAGTATTTTGACATCACCGGCAACATGATAGGCGAAAAAGAGGTGGACGCGGGCCTGGTGCGCGTGATCTCCGGCAGCTTCGAGGACGTGAAGGGCGCGCAGCCCAGCCACATCCCGGCCACCATCTACGACGTGGCGCTGAAAGAGGGCGCTGAGATCACCCTGCCCACAAAACCGGACGAAAATGTGTTCGCCTTTTTGATAGACGGCGACGCGGTGATAGAGGGCAAGCGCGTTGCCGAGAAGACGGCGGTGCTGTTCGGCGAGGGCGACACCGTGACCATCGCGGCGCCCGTGGGCGAAAAGGCCCGGTTTATCTTCTGCAGCGGCAAGCCGCTGCACGAGGGCGTGGCCTGGGGCGGGCCCATTGTGATGAACACCCGTGCCGAGCTGAGCGAGGCCTTTGCCGATCTCCAGAACGGTCAGTTTATCCGCCACGAGGCCAAGACCCACCAGGTCTCGGACATCCGGCAATAGACCACCATTTCATCGATTGACAAAAAGGCCGGGTCCCCGAAGGGATCCGGCCTTTTTACGTGCCGCCATGGGGTGTGGCCATGGGGTGTGGCCATGGGTTTTGCGGGGGCGAAAAGGGCTGAAGAACCCGACCGATGCCAAATTGTGAATATTCTGGGCAAGATTGGTGAAACCCGTTGATTTTACAGGGCATAAAGTGTATTATTTATAAAGTTATGCCAAAATACTGGTCAGGAACCGGACGGAGAGGCTTATTTATGAGTGCCTATAAAAATTTGAAGCTGAAAACCAAGTTGATCATCTCGTTTTTGCTGATGGCGCTGGTAGCGGTCATCATCGGGGTGGTGGGCATCGTCAGCATCAACCTGCTGCGGCAAGAGGATGCCGAGATGTACCAGGAGAACACCATGCCGATGGGCGAATTGGCCGGGATGTACGATACGCTGGCTTCCCAGCGCATCTGCGCCGCCAACATGGTGATGTTCCACACGGCGAACCCCGAGTTTGCCGCCAGCGAAGGCGAAGACCTCTATGAAAAAGAGGCGCTGTTCGAAACGGCGTTCGCCACCTATAAAGACACCATAACCACCGCCGAGGAGCAGGCGCTGTACGACGCCATGGAGCGCCTTTATTTTGGCGATTTCGTGGGCCTGAAGGCCAATTTGCGCACGGCGGTGGCCTCGGGCGATGCCGGTGCGATGGCCGAGGCGATGAAGGCCATCGACGACATGGGCGCCGAGATATCCGGCTATATGGACGAGGCGTTCGATTTGAACATCGGTGCGGCCGAGGAGAAGGTGCAGGCCAATGCCAGCCTGGCTTCGGTCACCTCGCTCATCCAGATCGTGGCCATTGTGGTGGGCTTTGGCCTGGCCGTCTTCTGTGCGTTTTTCCTGTCAGACCTCATCTCCAAGCCCATCGGGCGCATCATGGTGGCCACCAAGCAGGTGGGCGAGACCGGCAGCCTTGAATTCTCTGAAGAGGTGATAGCGCAGGTGAGGGAGGACGCGCAGGCCAGGGATGAGACCGGGCAAACGGCTGCGGCCTTTGCCGCCATGATGGACGATTTGATTGCCAAGGGCAAGGTGCTGGAGCAGGTGGCGCAGGGCGATTTGACCGTGGCGGTGAACAAAGCCAGCGACCACGACACCCTGGGCAACGCGATAGAACAGATGGTGGACCAGCTGAACGAGATGTTTGGCGAGATACACATCTCGACAGCGCAGGTGTCCACCGGCTCGGACCAGATAGCCACCGGCTCGCAGAGCCTGGCGCAGGCCACCACCGAGCAGGCGGCCACCGTGGAAGAGCTGCTGGCCAGCGTGGGCGAGATAGCCGACCAGACGCGCGAGAACGCCCAGCGGGCCGAGCGGGCGGCAGGCCTGGCAAACGACATAGAGAAAAACGCCCGGCAGGGCACCGAGCAGATGGCCCGTATGACCCAGGCGGTGGAGGAGATCAACACGGCCAGCCAGTCCATCAGCGCGGTGATCAAGGTAATCGACGACATCGCCTTCCAGACCAATATTTTGGCGCTGAACGCAGCGGTGGAGGCCGCACGCGCGGGCGAGCACGGCAAGGGCTTTGCCGTGGTGGCCGACGAAGTGCGCAACCTGGCCGGCAAGAGCGCCGAGGCGGCCAAGGACACCGGCAGCCTGATTGCCAACACGGTGGAGAAGGCGGAGCTGGGCGCGCAGATAGCCCAGGAGACCAGCGCGTCGCTGGACACCATTGTGGCGGGCATCAACGAGAGCACGGCGGTGGTGGGGGAGATAGCCACCTCCTCCGAGCAGCAGAGTGTGTCCATTGAAGAGGTGAACCGCGGCATCGACCAGGTGAGCCAGGTGGTGCAGCAGAACAGCGCCACCGCCGAGGAGAGCGCGGCGGCAGCCGAGGAGATGAGCAGCCAATCGGCGATGCTGAAGGCCATGGTGGAGCGTTTCAAGCTGCGCAGTGAGACGCAGGGCCTGCCCGCGGCGCACCCCGCAGCGAGGCACACACTGCCCGCCGGGCACGATTTCTAGCATGTGAGCAGCGCATAAAAAGCTGACCGGCCGCCTGTGGCGGCCGGTTTTGTGTGTGGCGGGCCGGGTGCAAAACCCCGCTTGAAACTTTTGGCGGGCTGTGATATAGTGTCCTTTGTAAACACATCTGTTTCTCTGAGGTGAACAGGATGGAAAAGCGGACCTACTTGCTGGTGGACGCGGCCGTGCTGCCCGAGGTGTTTTTGCGGGTGCTGAAAGCCAAGGAACTGCTGGCCGGCGGCGAGGCCAAAAACATCTCCCGTGCCACGCGCATGGCAGAGGTGAGCCGCAGCGCCTACTACAAGTATAAGGACTGTGTGTTCCGCACGGACTCGGCGCGGCAGGTGGCCACGCTGGCCGCCACGCTGCTGGACAAGACCGGCGCTTTGCAGGCGCTGGTGTCGGGCATCTCGCAGGTTGGGGCCGGGGTGGTCACCATCAACCAAAGCATGCCGGAGAACGGCACGGCCAAAGTGGCGGTGACCATTCGCACCGAGGGCATGCAGGTGGAGCTGGACGAGCTGTGTGCGGCACTGAAAAAGCAGAAGACCGTGGTGGACGTGCGGCAGAGCAAGTAGGGGAAAATGGACGCGGGGCGCCGCCCCGGGCAGCGAAGGAGAAGATAAGCGATGGCGAAACTGGCGATTTTGGGCTTTGGAACAGTGGGCAGCGGGGTGCTGGAGATACTGCACCGAAACGGTGCGGGCATCACCCGGCGGCTGGGCCAGAGCCTGTCCGTCAAATACATCTGCGATATCCGCACATTCAGCGGTTATCCGCCCGAGATACAGTTCGTGGACAAGCTGGACCCCATTTTGGCCGACGACGAGGTACAGGTGGTGGTGGAGACCATCGGCGGGGCCACCATCGCCTATGAGTATGTGCAGCGCGCGCTGAAAAGCGGGCGCCATGTGGTGACCAGCAACAAAGAGCTGGTGGCCACCCACGGCGCCGGGCTGCTGGCGCTGGCCCGCGAAAATGGCGTGTGCTTTTTGTTCGAGGCCAGCGTGGGCGGCGGCACGCCCATCATCACGCCGATGTACCAGTCGCTGGTGGCCAACCGCATCACGTCGGTGTCGGGCATCGTCAACGGCACCACCAACTTTATGCTGACACGCATGGGCCGCGCCGGGCTGGACTTTGGCGCCGCGCTGGCAGAGGCCCAGGCGCTGGGCTACGCCGAGACCATCGACCCGTCCTCCGACGTGGACGGCATCGACGCGTGCCGCAAGATCGCCATATTGGCCTCGCTGGCCACCGGCGGCCACGTGTACCCGCAAAACGTGCCCACCCGGGGCATTAGGGGCATCACGCCGGGCGACATGGCCGCCGCCCAAAAGCTGGGCCGGGCCGTGAAGCTGATCGCCTGGGCGAAAAAGGACGAAGATGCGCCGCTGGGCATCGGCGTGGAGCCGATGATGGTGCCCGCCACCAGCCAGCTGGCCGGGGTGGAGGACGTGTACAACGCGGTGGCCATCGAGGGCGATATGCTGGGCGAGGTGGTGTTCTACGGGCAGGGCGCGGGCAAGCTGCCCACCGCCAGCGCCGTGGTGGCCGACGCCATTGCCGCGCTGAAAGAGGGCGTGAAGATACATGACAGCCTGTTCTGGAAGCCGGCCGAACCCATAGAGGGGACCTACCCGGACGCAGAGCCGCACGACTACTACCTGCGCTTTGAGGGCGCGGTGCCCACCGAAGGGCTGCGCGGCGCCACCGCACTGGGCGGCGGCGCCGTGGTGCTGAACGGCGTGAGCCCTGCGCAGCTGGCGCAGGAGATGCGCACCTGGCAGCGGGCCGGCGCCCCGGTGGCGCTGGTGCTGCGGCTGTGGGCGTAGCATGGCGGTAGAGGAGGCCCAGAGATGGTGACGGTGCATGTGCCGGCCACCAGCGCCAATGTGGGCGCCGGGTTTGACACCCTGGGCCTGGCGCTGGGCTTTGGCAACACGGTGGTGATGGAAGAGGCGGACGGCTGCGACATCGCCGCTTTGGACGACGTGGCGGTGCCCACCGGGCCGGACAACCTGGTGTACTGGGCGGCACAGCAGCTGTACCAGCGCTGCGGGCGGCCCTTTACGGGCCTTTCCCTGCGGCAGATGAGCCCCATTCCGGTGGCGCGTGGGCTGGGCTCGTCCTCCGCGTGCATCGTGGCCGGGCGGGTGGGGGCCAACGCCCTGATGAAAAATGCCTGCACGCGCGACGAGCTGCTGGCCGTGGCGGCCGAGATGGAGGGCCACCCGGACAATGTGGCCCCGGCGCTGCTGGGCGGGCTGGTGGCCAGCTGCATCGAGGGCGGCCGGGTGTACAGCGTGAAGAAGGAGCTTTCGCCCACGCTGCAGTATGCGGTGTTTGTGCCAGACTACGAGCTGCACACCGACAAGGCCCGGGCCATGCTGCCCAAAACGGTGGCCTTTGCCGACGCGGCCTACAACCTGTCGCGTGCGGTGCTGTGCCAGGCGGCGCTGTGTGAGGGCCGGCTGGACCTGCTGCCGGTGGCACTGGAGGACCGGCTGCACCAGGCCTGCCGCATGGCGCACATGCCGGGCGGCGACGGCGTGTTCCGCTTGGCGAAAGCGGCCGGGGCGTCGGCGGTGTATGTGAGCGGGGCGGGCCCGGCCATCGTGGCGGTGGTGGAGCCGAGCATGGCAGGCTTTTGGGATGCGGCACGCACCGCGCTGGCCGAGGCCAAGGCCGCCGGCGACGAGGCCGGACGCTTCGAGCTTTTACAGATGGCGCCCGACAACCAGGGCGCAAGACTGATATAGACGGCCTGCCGGCGGCGTTGGCGGGCGGTGAAGGAGAGGATGGAACATGGCGCTGATCGTCCAAAAATTCGGCGGGACGTCCGTGCGGGACAAAAAACGCATCTACAACGTGGCCGGCATCGTGGCGCGCGCGTTCAACACGGGCGACGACGTGGTGGTGGTGGTGTCGGCCCAGGGGGACACCACCGACATTTTGATGGAGAAGGCGGCCGAGATCACGCGCAACCCCAGCGCGCGCGAGATGGACGTGCTGCTGGCCACCGGCGAGCAGCAGAGCATGGCGCTGCTGGCCATGGCACTGGGCGAGCTGGGCTGCCCGGCCATCAGCCTGGCGGGCTGGCAGGCGGGCTTTGAGACCAACCGCACCTATGGCCGCGCACGCATCAAGAACCTGAACACCGAGCGTATCTCCAGCGAGCTGGCCAAGCGCCGCATCGTCATCGTGGCGGGCTTTCAGGGGGTGAACGTGAACGACGACATCACCACGCTGGGGCGCGGCGGGTCCGACACCAGCGCCGTGGCCATCGCGGCGGCGCTGCATGCCGACCGCTGCCAGATATTCACCGACGTGGACGGCATCTACACGGCCGACCCGCGCATCGTGCCCGCCGCGCGCAAGCTGGCGGTCATCTCGTTCGACGAAATGCTGGAGCTGGCCACGCTGGGCGCCCAGGTGCTGAACAACCGCAGCGTGGAGCTGGCCAAGAAATACGGCGTGGAGCTGGAGGTGCTCAGCAGCATCAGCCCCGCGGGCGGCACCATAGTGAAGGAGGTTGCAGACATGAACGAGGGCATGCTGATCCAGGGGGTGGCCAAGGACACCAAGGTGGCGGTGATCACGCTGCTGAACGTGCCCGATGTGCCGGGGGTCTCTTTCAAGATATTCAGCCTTTTGGGGCAGAAGAAGATCAACGTGGACATCATCTTGCAGGCCAGTGGCCGCGAGGGCAACAAGGACATCATCTTCACCGTGCCGGCCGACGCCGCCGAAACGGCGCGCGAGCTGCTGGAGGAGAACAAGGCCCGTTTCGGCGGCAGCGAGGTGGAGGTGAGCAAAGACGTGGCCAAGGTGAGCATCGTGGGCGCGGGCATGCAAAGCCACGCGGGCGTGGCGGCGCGCATGTTCGAGGCGCTGTACGACGCCAACATCAACATCCGCATGGTGTCCACCAGCGAGATAAAGATCTCGGTGCTCATCAACAAGGACGAGGCCGACACGGCGGTGCGGGCCATCCACGCCGCCTTTATGGAGGACATCCACTAGCAAACAAAAAAGGCGGCTGGCTGAAAAGCCCGCCGCCTTTTTTGCCGGGCGCTATTGTCAGGCACAGCAATCGGCGGTATAATGAAAGGGATAGTTTGAAGAAGGCTGGTGTGGCACGATGTGCCGCTTAAAGTGGAAGACGAGGTGAGCCGGATGCCAATGGAGCCCCCGCACAACCAGTTCGGCAGGCAGGAGACCGAAGAGGAGTACCGCCTGCGCCAGGCGGCCCGCGCCAAACGCCGGCAAAAGCGCCGCACACAGCGCATCATTGTGCTGGGGGCGTTTGCGGTGGCGGCCATCCTGCTGGTGGTGTGCATCGTGCTCATTTTCCGCTCCATTTTTGGCGGCGGAAAAGACGATTCCTCGGTGTCCCAAAGTGCGCCGCCCACCTCGCAGGTGGCCAGCGCCCCGTCACAGGCGGCCCCGCCCTCCGCGGCCGACCCCACGCTGTGGAACCTGCTGCTCATCAATAAGCAAAAGCCCATGGCAGACGGCTTCAAGCCCGAGACGGTCATCGTGTCGGCGCTGGGGCACGAGTTCGACGCCCGCGCGGCCGAGGACCTGAAGGCCATGATCGAC
>JBFXKS010000033.1:0-11381 GCA_050173515.1 Oscillospiraceae bacterium
GAAGAAAGTGTGCGCCTGAAAAGCCACCTGGCCCAGTTCCGGCAGATCCTGCTGGCGGGCGGGCAGATGGGCCGCAAGCTGGATTTCCTGACACAGGAGGTCAACCGCGAGGCCAACACCATCGGCAGCAAATGCCAGGAGGTGGCCGTCACGCGGCTGGTGGTGGAGATGAAGGCCGAGATAGAAAAAATACGCGAGCAGATACAGAACGTGGAGTGAGCAAAGCGGGGAGGGGGCAGGGCCGTGAAGTTGATCAACATCGGGTTTGGCAACATGGTGAACGCGGGGCGCCTGGTGGCCATCGTCAGCCCCGAGTCCGCGCCCATCAAGCGCATCATCACCGAGGCGCGGGCGCGCGGCATGCTCATCGACGCCACCTATGGCCGGCGCACGCGGGCCGTTTTGGTGTGCGACTCCGACCATGTCATCCTCTCGGCTGTTCAGCCAGAGACGGTGGCCGGCCGCCTCTCGGAGGAGAGCGCGGCGCCCGCCGCTGTGCCGGAGGGCCCCGCCGATGAATAGACAACGGTACCTCGTGGTGGTGAGCGGGCCCAGCGGCATAGGCAAGGACACGGTGGTGCGCCGCCTGATGAAAAAGCACCCGGAGATCGAGCTATCGGTGAGCGCCACCACCCGCCCGCCCCGCAGCTACGAGGTGAGCGGCCAGCACTACTATTTCCTCACACTCGACGCCTTCAAACAGTGCATCGAAGAGGGCAAGCTGGTGGAATATGCCAACTATGCGGGCAATTTCTACGGCACGCCGCGCTGCGAGGTGGAGCGTCGCATCGACAATAGTACCACCTGTATCCTGGTCATCGAGGTGAACGGCGCCGAGAAGGTGAAGCAGGTTTACCCAGACTGCACCACCGTCTTCATCATCGCCCCCAGCATGGCCGAGCACGAGCGCCGGCTGCGCCAGCGCGCCACCGAGGACGAGGCCGGCATGCGCCAGCGCATGCAGATCGCCCAGCAGGAGATGGCCATGGCCGACAAGTACGATTTCCAGCTGGTGAACGACGACCCCGATGTCTGCGCCGATGAACTTTACGAGATCATCTGCAAAAGGCAAGAGGCCTAGGCGGCCGGGCTATCCCAGCCGTTTCACGCCCGCACAAGGAGGGTTTTTATTTTGCCGTTGGCCGCCAGGGTGGCCGTTGCCGACGCCACCATCTATTACGACAAGCAATACACCTACACAGTGCCCACCCGGTTGGAGGGGCATATTTTTGTCGGCAGCCTAGTGCTGGTGCCGTTCGGCCGTGGGAAAGCCCGCCCGCGTACCGGGGTGGTGCTGCAGCTGGAGGAAGAAGCGGCGGTGCGCTCCGGCCAAAAGGAGCTGCTGGCGGCGGCCCCACCGTCCGCCGCCCTCACCGACGAGCTGCTGGGCCTTGTGCGGCACCTAAAAGAGCGCACCTTCTGCACCTGGTTCGAGGCGGTGCGCACCGTGCTGCCACAGGGCGCGCAGTACCGCGCCGTGCAGCAGGGCGACGGCACCTGGGCGCTGCAAGAGCAGCTGCCCCGCGCCTCGGAGACCGTGTATGCCCTGCCCGAAGAGCCTGTGGCCACGCCTGACAAGGCAAGAGCCTTGACGGAAAAACAAAAGCGGGTGCTGGAAGCCCTGAAGGTCGGCCCGTTGCCGCAGGCAGAGCTGTGCGCCGCCTGCGAGGTGACCGCGGCGGTGCCCAGGGGCCTTTTGCGCCGCGGGCTGGTGGCCACCACCCGGCGCCAACGCCAGCCGGATGCCGCCCTGCCGGGTTTTGCGCCGCTGCAGGCGGCCGCTGCCGCGCCGTACGACCTCACGCCGGGGCAGGCGGCCGTGGCCGACGCACTGGCAGGGCGCATCGGCCAGCCCAAGCCGCGCGCCGCCCTGCTCTATGGCGTTACCGGCAGCGGCAAAACACCTGTTTTCATCCACCTTATCCAGGCGGCGCTGGCGGCGGGAAAGACCGCCCTCGTGCTGGTGCCGGAGATCGGCCTGACGCCCCAGATGACCGGCCGGCTGGTGGCCGCCTTCGGCGCGCAGGTGGCCGTGCAGCATTCGGGCCTGTCGCCCACCCAGCGCCTGCTGCAGTGGAACGCCATTCGCGGCGGTGAGGCCAAAGTGGTGGTGGGCACCCGCAGCGCGGTGTTTGCGCCGCTGGAGGATATCGGCGTCGTCATTGTGGACGAAGAGCAGGAACACACCTACCAAAGTGAAAAATCGCCCCGGTACGACGCGGTGTCCATCGCCGCGCGCCGCGCTTCCACCCACGGTGCCCTGCTGCTGTTGGCCTCGGCCACGCCGCTGGTCTCCCACTATTATGCGGCCACCACCGGCAAAATGGACCTGTTCGAGCTGCCCGAGCGCTACGGCAGCCTGCCGCTGCCCGCCGTGCAGATGGTGGACATGGCGCAGGAGCTGTTGGCCGGCAACCCCAGCGCCCTCAGCCGCGCGCTGGCCGAGGGCATCGAGGAGACACTGGCCGACGGCGGGCAGGTCATCCTGTTGCTCAACCGCCGCGGCTACCACCGCGCCGCCGTGTGCAAAACCTGTGGCAAGGCGGTGAAGTGCGGCGCGTGCAGCCTGCCCATGACCTACCACAAGCACGGCCGGGCCGCCCACAGCCGCGCGCTGGCACAGGCGGCCGACGACGGCACGCCGCTTTCCGGCCGGCTGGTGTGCCACACCTGCGGGCGCAGCATGCCCGCGCCACAGGCCTGCCCCGAATGCGGCGGGGCGCTGCGCTACGCCGGCTTCGGCACCCAGCGTCTGCAGGAGGAACTGGCCCAGCGCCTGCCGCAGGCGCGCGTGCTGCGCATGGACATGGACACCACCGGCCGCCGCGGCGCCCATGCCCACATGCTGGCCCGCTTCGCCGCCGGCGACTACGATATCCTGCTGGGCACCCAGATGGTGGCCAAGGGCCTCGATTTCGAGCGGGTGCGCCTGGTGGGCGTGGTCGGCATCGACTCACTGCTCTTCGGGCAGGGGTACCGCTCGTATGAGAACGTATTCTCGCTGGTGACGCAGGTGGTGGGCCGCGCGGGCCGTGCGGGCAGCGCCGGGGCGGCCATCGTGCAAACGGTGGACCCCGAAAACCCCGTGCTGCGCCTGGCCGCCGCGCAGGACTATCCCGCCTTTTTCCGGCAGGAGGTCGCCTTCCGCAAGCTGGCGCTGTACCCGCCGTTCTGCGCGCTGTGCGTGGCGGGCTTCGCCGCCGGCACCGAGGCGGACGCCCTGGCCGCGGCGGCGGCATTTTCGCGGCTGCTGGCCCAGCAGGCGTCCGGCCTGCCCAGCATTCCGCTGCGGGTGCTGGGCCCGGCGCCCATGCCGGTGTTTCAGGTCTCGGGCAGCTACCGCTACCGCCTCACCCTCAAATGCCGCAACGACCGCCCGTTCCGGGACCTGCTGCGCGGCGTGCTTGCCGCCTATTCCGCCGAAGGGTGGCCCAAAAAGGCCACCGTCTGGCTGGACTTTCACACCGAGGGCTAGCGGCAAAGCCGCCACGCCGCCGCGCGGCAAGACACCAATTGTGACAGAATCACCACAGTTTTTTAACAATTCTATGCTAAAATAACCGGTATTACCCGGGACAAACCCGGGGTCCGCGGGCCGACGGCCCGCGGACCCTCGCCCCAAGGGGGCGAGGGCTGATACCTTGTTGTTGCTTCGCAATAAAACGCATCAACGAACCGCAGGGGAGAGAGAACATGGCATTGCGAAACATCGTGAAAGACGGCGAGCCCGTCCTCAAGAAAAAAGCCAGGCCGGTCACCAAGTTTGATGACCGGCTGGCCCAGCTGCTGGACGACATGGCCGAGACGATGATGGACGCCGACGGCCTGGGCCTGGCCGCGCCGCAGGTGGGCGTGCTGCGCCGCGTGTTCGTTGCGGTGGAGGAGAGCACGCTGTATCCCCTGGTGGACGAAGACGGCAATGCCACCGAGCAGGAGCCGAAAATTTTGGAGTTTGTGAACCCCGAGGTGCGCGACAAAGAGGGCGCGCTGCTGGGCTACGAGGGCTGCCTGTCCTTCCCGGGGCGCTATGCGGCCATCGAGCGGCCGCTCACCGCGGTGGTGCACGCGCAGGACCGCCACGGCAAGCCCTTCGCCTACGAGGCCGAGGGCCTGATGGCCCGCTGTGTCTGCCACGAGACCAACCATCTCGACGGCATCACCATCGACGATTTGGCCTACTATTTCTACGACCCCGACGAGCCGCACGAGCTGGATGAGACGCTCCACCGCGCGCCCGATGAAGTGGAGGAAGAAGCATGAGGATCGTCTTTATGGGCACGCCGGAAATTGCGCAGGTGGCGCTGACGGTGCTGCTGGCCGAAGGGCACGAAGTGGTGGGTGTGTACACCCGTGCGGACAAACCGGTGGGCCGCAAGCAGCGCGTCACGCCGTCGCCGGTGAAGCTGCGCGCCGCGGAAAACGGCATCCCCGTTTTCCAGCCGGGCACCCTGCGCACGCCGGAAGCCGCCGCCCAGCTGGCCGCACTGGCGCCCGAGCTGGTGGCGGTGGTGGCCTACGGCCTGCTGCTGCCGGCCGACGTGCTGGCGGTGCCGCAGTACGGTTGCATCAACCTGCACGTCTCGCGCCTGCCGCAGTACCGCGGCGCGGCGCCCATCCAGTGGGCGCTGATAAATGGCGACGCCGAGACCGGCGTTTCCGTGATGCAGATGGACGAAGGGCTGGACACCGGCCCCGTGCTGGCCAGCCAAACGCTGGGCATCCCGCCTGCCGCCACCGCCGGCGAGATGTTCGAGCTGGTCACTGGGCCGGGCGCCCGCCTGCTGGCGCAAACGGTGGCGGACATCGCCGCCGGCAAGGCGAAACCCCAGCCCCAGCAGGGCCTGCCCAGCTACGCGCCCCAGCTGAAGAAATCCATGGCCGAGGTCGACTTCGAAAAGCCGTCCCTTGCGCTGCACAACCTGGTGCGCGGGTGCAACCCCTGGCCCATGGCCTGGTTCACCGCCGGGGGCCGCCGGGTGCAGGTGCACCGCGCCCGCCCCGCAGACGCCGAGGGCCGCAGCGCGCGCGAGGTGCTCTCTGCTTCGCCGCTCACCATCGCCTGCGGCGAGGGCGCGCTGGTGCTGGAAAAGGTGCAGCCCGACGGCGCGCGCGTGATGGACGGCACCGAGTGGGCACGTGGCCGCCGCCTCAAAGCCGGCGACATCCTGTAACACCAGCCACCCAACATTTTTAGGAGGCAAGCTTTTGTTTTTTTACGGTTTCAATATCTACTATTTCATTTTCATGATCCCGGGCCTTCTCATCTCGCTGTGGGCCAGCGCCAAGGTGAAAAGCACCTTTGCCAAATACCAGCACGTGCCCACCATCTCGGGGCTCACCGGGGCCCAGGCCACACGCCGCATCCTGGACGGCAACGGCCTGCAGGCGGTGCGCATCGAGCGTGTGGCCGGCAACCTGAGCGACCACTACGACCCCAAGGCCAACGTGGTGCGCCTGAGCGCCGGCACCTACAACAGCCCCAGCGTGGGCGCGGTGGGCGTGGCCGCCCACGAGTGCGGCCACGCGGTGCAGCACGCCGAGGGCTATGCCCCCGCGCGCCTGCGCAGCGCCATCGTGCCCATCTGCAATGTGGGCTCCGGGCTGTCGGTGCCGCTCATCGTCATCGGCTTCATCTTCAACATGCTGCAGCTGGTCTACGTCGGCATCGCCTTTTTCAGCCTGGCGGTGCTGTTCCAGCTGGTCACGCTGCCGGTGGAGTTCAACGCCTCCAAGCGCGCCATCCTCACGCTGGACAGCACCGGCATGGTGACGCCCGAGGAGAGCGCCGGCGTGCGCAAGGTGCTCTCTGCCGCCGCGCTCACCTATGTGGCCGCGCTGCTCACCAGCCTGTTGCAGCTGCTGTACTACATCACCATCGCGGGCCGCCGGCGAAACTAGCAAAGCGCGCATCATCAAACATGGACCAAGGGGTGTGAAGGTGGCAAAACCTGTGGCAGACAAAGCCCGCCGCGCCGCGGTGGCGGCGCTGGTGCGCACACATCAGGGCGCCTGGGCCAGCCAGGCCATCGACAGCGCCCTTGCATCCTCGGCACTTTCAGGGCGCGACAGGGCCTTTGCCGCGGCGCTTTTTTTCGGCACGCTCGAGCGGCGCGCCACGCTGGATTTCCTGCTGGCGCCCCGGCTGGCCCGCCCGGTGGAAAAGCTGGACGTCGAGGTGCGCGCCATTTTGGAGAGCGGGCTCTACCAGATGCTCTGGATGCGCGTGCCAAACAGCGCGGCCGTGAACGAAGCAGTGAAGCTGGCCCGCAGCTTTGGCAAAAGCAGCGCGGCCGGCTTTGTCAATGCCGTTTTGCGCAAGAGCTTGTCGGCCATCCATCGCGCCGGCGACGCCCAGCGGCCCGCGGGCGTCGATTTTTCGCAGTTCGGCTTTGGCGACGAAGCGGTGCGCGTGCAGGTCACCTGGTCGGTGTCACCGGCGGTGGCCGCTGCCGTGATGCAGGCGCTGCCCGGCGACTATGACGCCTTTTTCGAGGCGTCTTTTTCCACCGGCGAGGTCTGCCTGCGCACCAACACGCTGAAAACCACGCCCGCCGCGCTGGAAGATGCGCTGAAAAAGGCGGGCGCTGTCGTGCGCGGCGGGCAGGTGCCCGGCAGCCTCTATGCCCGCCTTGCAGTGCCCGTTGCCGAAGACCCGCTTTTTCAGCAGGGCGCCTACCACGTGCAGGGCGAGGCCTCGCAGCTGGCCTGCGCCTGCGTAAACGCCAAACCCGGCATGAATGTGCTGGACGTGTGCGCCGCACCCGGCGGCAAAAGCGCCACGCTGGCCCAGCAAATGGGCGGCGGCGCGGGCCTCACCGCGTGTGAGCTGCACCAGCACCGCCTGCCGCTCATCGCCGAGACCTTCCAGCGCCTGGGCATCACCGGCGCCGCGATGCTGCAGCAGGACGCCACCCAGCCCAACGAGACCCTGGCCGGGCAGCACGCGGTGCTGTGCGACGTGCCCTGCAGCGGCCTGGGGGTATTGGCCACCAAGCCGGACCTGCGCACCGCCGACGGCACCGGCTTTTTGGCCCTTCCGGCCATCCAAATGAAATGTTTGGCCACGGCGTCCCGTTATGTAAGCAAGGGCGGCCGCCTCGTCTATTCCACCTGCACGGTGCGCCCGCAAGAGAACGAAGACGTGGTGCGCGCCTTTCTGGCCGCCGCGCCCGGCTTTGCCTTGTTGCCGCCGCCCTTTGTGCCAAACGGTGCGCTGCTGCGTGATGATATGATGACCCTGCTGCCTCACCGCACGGGCATGGACGGTTTTTTTGTGGCAACAATGGAGAGAATGTGGTAAAATGACATGTTGTAGAGGCGAAGGGCGTTCCGAATCACCTCAAAACGAAAAAAAGAGCCTTGGCAGCCTGCCGCTGGCGGCGCTGGAGGCAGAACTTGCCGCCTTGGGCCAGCCGGCCTACCGCGCCGCCCAGCTGTTCGGCTGGCTGCACCAAAAGCAGGCCACCGCTTTTGCAGACATGACCAACCTGCCCGCTGCCCTCAGGGCCCGGCTGGAGGCGGACTACACCATCGACGTACCCACCGTCGTGCGCCACCAGCGCTCGGCCGACGGCACCGAGAAGCTGCTGCTGCAGCTGAACGACGGCCACTGCATCGAGGCGGTGCTGATGCACTACCACCACGGCACCACGCTCTGCGTTTCCAGCCAGGTGGGTTGCCGCATGGGTTGCCGGTTTTGCGCCTCTGCGGCGGCGGGCCTTGTGCGCAACCTTTCCGCCGGGGAGATGGCCGCCCAGCTGTATGTGGCCCAGCGCCTGTGCACCCAGCGCATCCACCATGTCGTGCTCATGGGCATGGGCGAGCCGCTGGACAACTTCGACGCCGTGGTGGACTTTATCGCCATCGTCACGCATGCCGCCGGCGCAGACCTCTCGGTGCGCAACATCAGCCTGTCCACCTGCGGGCTGGTGCCCGCCATCCGGCGGCTGGCCAAGTTGCGGCTGGGGCTCACCTTGTCGGTGTCGCTGCACGCCGCCACCAACGCGCAGCGCAGCGCGCTGATGCCGGTGAACGACGCCTACCCGCTGCAGGTGCTGATGGCCGCCTGCAAAGACTACCGCCGGGCCACCGGCCGCCGCGTCAGCTTTGAATACACGCTGGCCCGCGGCCAAAACGACGCCGAGGCCGACGCGCTGGCGCTGCAAGCGCTGCTGGCCGGGCAGGACGCCCACGTGAACCTGATACCCACCAACCCGGTGCGCGGCACCAGCTTTTTGCCGAGTGACGCCGCCGCCGTGGAGGCCTTCGCCGCCCTGCTGCGCCAAAAGGGCGTCAACGCCACCGTGCGCCGGCGCCTGGGCGCCGACATAGACGCCGCCTGCGGCCAGCTGCGGCTGCGCCACCTGGCCGAGGAGGATGGCGGGCACCAAAACGAACAGAACGCATAAACGGGGGACCACATGAAACTCATCGGGAAAACCGATATTGGGCGCAACCGCGCTGAAAACCAAGACACCTTCCGCTCTGGCACGCTGGGCGAGGCCGGTGGCTGGGGCGTGGTGTGCGACGGCATGGGCGGCGCGCAAAACGGCAAGCTGGCCAGCGCCGTGGCCGCCGATTGCATCGAGGAGATGATCTTCCAGCAGATGCAGGGCGACGAGGAATACCCGCCACAGCAGGTGCTGGCCGACAGCATCCGCCTGGCCAACGCCGAGGTGTATGCCCGCAGCGGCGAGGGCGACCGCCTGATGGGCACCACGGCCGTGTGTGCCCTCATCTGGAAAGGCCGGCTCTATCTCGCCCACGTGGGCGACTCTCGCGCCTACCTCTTCGAAAACGGGGTGCTCATGCAGCTCACGCGCGACCATTCCATGGTGCAGGAGCTGGTGGACCAGGGCGCGCTTACCAGCGCGGAGGCCGCCCACCACCCCGAGCGCAATGTCATCACCCGCGCGCTGGGCGTGGAGGAAGAAGTGGAGATCACCCAAAGCGACCGTCCCGTCAAAGAGGGCGCCACGGTGCTGCTCTGCAGCGACGGGCTGAACAGCGTGCTGAACCGCCAGACGCTCCAACAGATCTTTGAGACCACCGATTTTTACGACCTTCCGCGTGAACTGATCAGCCAGGCGCTGGAGGCGGGCGGAAACGACAACATCACCGCGCTGGTGATGCAGCCGGGAAAGGCGGATGTGCAAGATGGATAACCTCATTGGGCAACGGCTGGACGGCCGGTATCAAATAGACCAGCTGGTGGGCGAGGGCGGCATGGCCGACGTCTACCGCGGCACCGACCTGCTGGAAAGCCGCACGGTGGCCGTGAAGGTGCTGAAAGACGAGTACCGCAACAACGAGGAACTGGTGCGCCGTTTCAAAAACGAGTCCCGTGCCATCAGCGTGCTGAACCACCCCAATATCGTCAAGGTCTACGACGTCAGCGTTACCGATAAACTCCAATATATCGTGATGGAGTACATCGCCGGCATCACGCTGAATGAGTACATCGAGCAGCGGGGCGAGCCGCTGACCTATAAAGAGGTGGTGCATTTCACCTCGCAGATCTTGCAGGCGCTGCAGCACGCGCACGAAAAGGGCATCGTGCACCGGGATGTGAAGCCCCAGAACATCATGATCCTTGAAGATAGCACCATCCGCGTGATGGACTTCGGCATTGCGCGCCTTGCCCGCAGCGAGATACACACCGCCGGAGAGCAGGCCATCGGCAGCGTGCACTACATCAGCCCCGAGCAGGCCCAGGGCGCCGACACCGATCTGCGCGCCGACGTCTACTCGCTGGGCATCATGATGTATGAGATGCTCAGCGGCACCCTGCCGTTCGAGGACGACAACGCCGTTTCGGTGGCCATCAAGCAGATCAGCGACCAGGCCGTGCCGCTGCAGCAGGTGAACCCCAGCGTGCCCGAGGGCCTGGCCAACATCACCATGAAGGCCATGGCCAAGGATCCCGCGCGCCGCTATCAGGACGCGCTGGACATGCTGCGCGACGTGGAGGAATTCAAGCGCGACCCAAGCATCAAGTTCGAGTACGATTACATGGGCGAGGGCGCCACGAAAGTTGTGGGAAAAATCATGAGCGAATCCAAAAGCACGGCCCCCGGCGCCGCCCGGCGCCCGGCGCAGGGCCAAAAAGGCCGGCGCCGCCCCCGGCACAAAAAGAAAGTGGGCCTTCTGGTGCCCATCGTGTTGGGCTTCACCATCGTCGTGGTGGCCATCTGCCTCGTCTATGTCACCGACATGGTGAAAAACAGCAGCAACCCGCTGTTTGGCGAATACGAAGACGTGGACCTGCCGGATTTTGTGGGCATGATGTACGACGAGGTGGTGAGCCAGACAGACAACGAGACCTATAAATATCTGCGCATCAAGCTGGATGAAAAATACGACCCCGAGGTCCCCGCCGGCACCGTTATGGCGCAAAACCCCGTGTCGGACAAAGACAACCCCAAGAAGGTGAAGGCCAACCAGCAGCTCACGCTCGTGGTCAGCCGCGGCATCCAGGTGGTTGAGGTGCCCAACGTGACGGGCCTTGGCCGCAAAGAGGCCGTGCAGGCCATTTTGGACCTTGGCCTCATGCCCTATGCCCGCAAGGTAGAGGACAAAACCGTGCCCTCCGGCAAGGTCATCGGCACCCAGCCGGAGGCCGGCACCATGGTCCAGAACATCCCGGGCGCGGTGGTCACCATCCTGGTGGCGAACGAGCGCACCGAGTACGAGACCACGGTGCCCGACGTCACGGGCCTTGAATCGCTGGAGGACGCCCAGCGCGTGTTGGACATCCAGGGTCTGAGCATCGGGCAGGTGGAAAGCATAGACAGCGACGAGCCCGAAGGGAAGATCCTCTCGCAAAGCCCGGACAAGGGCACGGTGGTCAGCATCGCGTCCGATGTGCACCTCACGATCTCCAAGGGGCCGCCCCCGCCGCCCGAGGTGGTGTCGGAGGAAACAAACCGCAAGACCGTGCCCGATGTGGTGGGCAGTTCGGTCTCCAACGCCATCAAGGCGCTGGAGAGCGCCGGGTTCAAGGCCTCGGTCTCTGAACAGGTGGAAAGCGACCAGCCCGCCGGCACCGTTATCAAGCAAAGCCCCAGTGGCGGCAAGTCCGCCAAGGAGGGCGCCACGGTGAAGCTCACGGTGTCCAAGGGGCCAAACACACCGCCGCCTGCTTCCAGCAGCACCAAGCCACCGGCCTCCAGTGCCACGCCGGCGCCGCCCTCCAGTGCCACGCCGGCGCCCTCTTCCAGTGAGACCCCGGTGAGCACCCCCGACCCGGTGAGTACCCCCGACCCGGTGAGCACCCCCGACCCGGTGAGTACCCCCGACCCGGTGAGCACCCCCGACCCGGTGAGCACCCCGGACCCCGAGAGCGTCCCGGAGACACCGGATGACGGCTGAGGCGATGGCGC
>JBFXKS010000034.1:0-11351 GCA_050173515.1 Oscillospiraceae bacterium
CCGGCCCGGACGATTACCACCGCACGGCCGGCCGGCACGAATACTCGTTGGCGCCGCCGGCGCCCACGCAGCTGGATGCGCTGGCCGGCGCATGCCTCGATGTGATCGCGGTGGGCAAGATATACGATATTTTTGCCGGGCGCGGCATCACCGAGAAAATTCCCTCGGCGAACAACAACGAGGGCATGGAGGTGGCGCTGGCCCTGGCAGGGCGTCACTTTGAGGGGTTGGCGTTCATCAACCTGGTGGACTTCGATATGGTGTATGGCCACCGCAATGACGTGGACGGCTATGCCGCCGCGCTCAGCGATTTTGACGTGGCACTGGGCGTGTTCATGCAAAAAATGTGCCCACAGGACGTGCTTATCATCACGGCGGACCATGGGTGCGACCCATCCACACCCTCCACCGACCACAGCCGGGAGAACGTGCCGATTCTGGCCTACGGCGCCCCGGTGCGCCGCGGGGCAGACCTTGGCACCCGGCGCTCGTTCAGCTGCATCGCCAGCAGCATCGCGGAGTATTTCGAGCTCACCAAGCGTTTTGCCGCGCCCAGTTTTTGGCCGTTGGTGGCCGCCGAAAAATAATTTCTAAAAATGCGACGCATATTTGAAAGTTTTGCCGCACATCTGTCGTATTAATTAACAGAGAGACAAAATAACGCGTGGTTTTTTAGCAAAGGAGGGGTCGGTTGTGCTTCAAATTGGTATCGTTGTGTTGTGTGCGGTGTTTGTGGTGGGCTACATTTTCCTGTTGGTGTCCAAGGAGCAGGACGGCGCCCCGAAAAACGAAAAGCTGGGCCCGGCCCCCGGAGATTCCGGGCGGGATGCAGCCTAGCTTTTAGGCGTTTCAATGATAAAAAAGCCCTGAACGGCATCGCCGTTCAGGGCTTTTTTGTGCGCTTGTTCAAAGGGGTGTATCGCTGGAAAACCCTAAACAGCATCAGGCCCTTTCCCGTAGAGGGCGGCGATGGCGGCAAGGCCTTCGGCCACCTCGGCGCGCGAAAAGCGACGGGCGGCCAGCATGGCGTCGCTCATGTTTTTCAGCTGGTCGTAAAACTCCAGCGCCACCGGCAGGTATTCGTCGCGCGGGTCCTCGCGTATCACCTCGAACAGCAGGTCCTCCGCCGCGTTCACCTCGCCCGCGGCCAACAACTCGCGCACCTCGTGCAGCAGCAGGTATTCTCCGGTCAGGCAGCCGGCCTCGTCCATGATCTCCACCGTGCCGGGGCGCTTGGCCAAAACAACGGTGGCCAGCCACCGCGTCATGTCTTCGATCTGCCTGAGTATATAGTCGGCGGACATGAAAAGCCCCCTTTCGCGTTCCGGTGCCGGTGCTTTCTAAAAAGGCGCGTAGTGCACTTCGCCCAGCGCGATGCCCGCCTCGCCGCGCAAAAGCTCGTGCAATGGGGCAATGGTCGCCTCGGCTGCCTCGGCGGGCAGCAGGGCGCCCAGCTGCACCTCGGCGCCGAAAAGCGGCTCGTCGATGTGCGCACCGGCCTGCTCCAGCAGGCGGCGGGCCGCCTCGTACTGCGGGTAGGCCAGGGTGAGCGTCAGGCGCCGGCAGCGCTGGATGGTGAGGATGTCTGCCGCCTGCACGGCGGCCGTGGCCGCCGCGGTGTAGGCCCGCACCAGCCCGCCGGTGCCCAGCAGGGTGCCACCAAAATAGCGGGTGACCACGATGATGCAGTTGGTGAGCGGCGCGTGGGTGAGGACCCCCAACACGGGCAGCCCCGCTGTCTTCGCAGGCTCGCCGTCGTCCGAGTAGCGGGTGCGTGCACCGGCCAACAGCTGGTAGGCGTACACGTTGTGGGCGGCGGTGCGGTGCGCCGCGCGCACTTCGCTCAAAAAAGCCAGCGCGGCCTCCTCGCTCTCGGCGGGTGACAGCGCCGCGATGAACTCACTCTTTTTTTCCACGATGCGCGCGGTGGCGCGCTGCGCGGGCACGCGGTAGGCCTCGTCCATTGCAAACCTCACACAGGGCGAAAACAAAGCACCGGCGGCCATGGTGGCCCCGGTGCTCTTCGGCGGTTTATTGCGAAGCAACAACAAGGGGATGATATCCCTTATTTGGCCGATTGGTCTTGGTCCAGGTTGAAGCGCTTTTTGAAGCGGTCCACACGGCCGCCGGTGTCCACCAGCTTCTGCTTGCCGGTGTAGAACGGGTGGCATTTGTTGCAGATCTCCACGCGGATGGCGGGCTTGGTGGAACGGGTCTCAAACGTATTGCCACACGCACAGGTCACGGTGGACGCCTCGTATTTCGGATGGATGCCTTCTTTCAATGGTTTCACCTCTTAGCGCCGTTCGCTCCGCTTTGGAAAGGCGTTTGTAAGCAAACGGTTATAATAAGCACCCGGTGGGCGCCAATATATTATACAACACCCACCGGGCAAATGCAACAGGCAGTTAGGCCTGCACAAAATAGGGGTGCATGGTGGCGGCCAGGGCCTCGTAGGTGGCCTGCGCGGCAGCCTGCGACGCGGCGCGCGCCGCGTAATACACCTTCACTTTCGGCTCGGTGCCCGAGGGCCGCACAATGACCGAGGCGCCGTTCTCCAGTGTATACTCCAGCACGTTGCTGGCGGGCAGGGCCAGTGTCTCGGTGGTGCCGGTGCCGGGGTGGATGCGGGTGTGGGCCTCGTAATCGGCAATGGCCGTCACCGCCTGCCCACCTATCTGCTCCAGCGGCGTTTGGCGCAACTGGGCCATCAGCTCGTCCATCATGTCCATGCCGGCCAGCCCGTCGAACTCGTAGCTCTCCACGCGGTTCACATAGTAGCCGTACTCGGCGTACAGCGCGTTCATCGCCTCGTACAGGCTCATGCCCATGGTCTTGTAGTAGGCGGCCATCTCGCAGATGAGCATGCTGGCCACCACGGCGTCCTTGTCGCGCACATAGGTGCCGGCAAGGTAGCCATAGCTCTCCTCAAAGCCAAAGATGAACCGGTCCTCCTCGCCGCCCTCTTCCAGATGCAATATCTGCTCACCGATGTATTTGAAGCCGGTGAGCACGTTCAGCATCTCCACGCCATGCCGGGCGGCCACGGCCGCGGCCATGGGCGTGGACACGATGCTCTTGACGGTGACGGCGTCGGCCGGCAGGGTGCCGGCCTCTTTGCGGCCGGTGCAGATGTAGTTCAGCAGCAGCACGCCCACCTCGTTGCCGCTGAGCAGCTGGTATTCGCCCTTTGTGTCCCGCACGGCTATGCCCACGCGGTCGGCATCGGGGTCGGTGGCCAGCATCAGCTCGGCATCGGTTTTCTGCGCCAGCTGCAGGCCCAGCGCCAGCGCCTCGCGAATCTCGGGGTTGGGGTAGGGCGCGGTGGGGAAATTGCCGTCCGGGTATTCCTGCTCGGGCACTACGGCCAAATCGGCCAGGCCCATGTCGGCCAGCACCCGGCGCACCGGCACGTTGCCGGTGCCGTTCAGCGGCGAGTACACGGCCCGCAGCCCGGACGCCGCCAGCAGCCCGGGCCGGATGGCCTGCGCCTTCACGTTCTGGTAGTAGGCCTCCAGCACATTGTCGCCAATGTATGACACAAGGCCCTGCGCCACGGCGGCGTCAAAATCCATCAGGCACACGTCGTCAAAGATATCCAGCTTCTCTATCTCGCCCATCACCGCGCCGGCGTGGGCGGTGTTCATCTGGCAGCCGTCGGGGCCATACACCTTGTAGCCGTTGTATTTTGCGGGGTTGTGGCTGGCGGTGATCATCACCCCGGCCGAGGCCGAAAGGTGCCGCACGGCAAAGCTGAGCGCCGGCACCGGCTCCAGCACCGGGTACAGGTGCACCTTCACGCCGCTGGCCGCCAGCACGCCGGCCACCTGCCGCGCAAACAGGTCGCTTTTGATGCGGCTGTCGTAGGCCACGGCCACCGAGGGCGCCCCGCCCTGTGTGTGCAGGAAGTTGGCCAGGCCCTGTGTGGCCCGGCGCACGGTGTAGATGTTCATGCGGTTGGTGCCCGTGCCGATGACGCCGCGCATGCCGGCGGTGCCGAAGGAAAGGTCGATGGCGAAGCGGTCTTTGATGGCCTCTTTGTCGTCTTTTATCGCCGCCAACTCTGTGGCAAGGTCCGGGTCCTCCATCGGGTGAGAAAGCCACCGGTTATACCGGATGATATACATGGGCGTCCCTCTTTTCCGCGTTTTCGCCAAGGCGTGAAAACGGCGCTGTGCGCGTTGGTTTTTTGTATTTCCATAATAATGGTTGCAAAGGCGGCTGTCAAATCCCGCAGCGGAAAAGAGCAGCAAAAAACACCTGTGCTGCGCACAGGTGTTTTCCCGCCGGGCGCCGGGGCACCCGCAAAAGACCGCGGCGCTTACGCCCGGATGTCAAGCTGGTGGCCGAAGGCAGGCGCCGCCTGCTGCATCATGTCCACAATGCCCTGCATCTGGACCTCTGCAAGATCCATGGCCTTTTTGGTGACGGAAACGGATGCCTGCTGGGCCACTTTGGCCTGGCTCAGCGCCATCGACATGGCGGCTATATCCATTTACCACCACCTCCTTTCGCAACGCATCCTGTTGGATGGGTTCACTTTATACATCGACCGCTCTCGGCAAAAATAAAGGGCCTGCACGCAAATAAAAAAGCGTGCAGCCACACGCTTTTCCGCTTTGCACGCATTCAGCCCTCGCTGGCCAGTACGGGTTTTGCCACACACACGCGGTTGCGCCCTTCGGCCTTGGCGCGGTACAGCGCCGTGTCCGCGTCCGAGATCATCGCCTCCAGGTTGCTGTGGCGGGCGGCGTCCAGCGCGCAAACACCCACGCTGATGGTCACGTTGAAGCGCCCGTTGTCCGACTCGAAGGTGGTGTGCTCCACCGCGCGGCGAATGACGTCGGCGATGATGGCCGCGCCCTCGGAGGAGGCGCCCGGCAGCCACACGGCGATCTCCTCGCCGCCATAGCGCCCCACAATGTCGGTGTTGCGCAGGCGGTTCAGCAAAATGGAGGCGATCTCCACCAGCACCTTGTCGCCATAAAGGTGGCCGTGCACGTCGTTCACCATCTTGAAAAAGTCGATGTCGATCATCAGCACCGAGGCGTTTTCACGGTTGCGAATGGCCAAATCGAAGTCGCGCTGGGCATAGTTGAAAAAAGTGCCGCGGTTCAAAAGGCCGGTCAGGGCGTCTTTGGTGGCCAGGGCCTGCAGGTTGTTCATCAGCACCCGGGTCTCAGAGATATCGTAGAACATGATGCAGCTGCCCAGCACCCGGCCGTCATACTCCAGCGGTGAGCGGGAGGCCCGCAGGTAGATGGTGTCTTCGCCCTCGCCAATGGTGAACTCGGTCACATCTTCACGGCCGGCCACCAGGGCCTCTGGAAAGTCGGCTATCCTGTCGATGGTGGCCCCGGCGCTCAGGTTTTCCAGGCCGGAAAAGTAGGCGTAGGCCACGGCGTTGGCGTCCAGAAAACGGCCTTTGGTGTCCAGCAGCACAAAGGCGTCCTTCATTTTTTCCACCACGCTCTCGCGGCCCAGGCCCGTCCACTCCTGTGTGCGGAAGCGCACCAGGTGCCACTCCAGCAAGATGGCCCCCAGCGTGACGGCCATGGGCACCGCGTTGAACGACAGCGGGAAAATACCCAGCCATGTGAGCACCTGGCCCAGCACCACCAGCAGCACCAGCAGCAACAAAATGGTGAAATAATATTTGGCGTTGGGCAGGTTGGTGCGCACCAGGTAGCGGAAGATGAGCACCGCGCCGGCCAGCGCAAAGCCGTAGAAATACGCCATGCCCACATAATACAGCACGCCGGGCACCGCCTGAAGGTGGAAAAGCGAACCCCAGCTGGAAAACTGGAAATCTTCGATGAAGAGCGTGGAGGCCGGCCAGGTGGCCACCAGCAGCACCACCAGCATCGGGAAGGCCATCAGCGCCAGCACATAGCCGCGGTTGCGGTAGGTGCAGTTGGCGTAGTCCCGGCAAAACAGGTAAAAGAACGGGCCGATGAACGGCACGCCCAGATACTCCAGCCGGTAGGCCACCAGTGCGGCGTCCAGCGAAGAAGCCGTTATTTGCAGCAGGTAGCCCAGCGAAAATATGGTGACGCAGATGATGAAGCAGGTGAAATAGAGCATTTTGGCAGTGCGCTGCTTGGCAATGGTATACCCCGTTACGCCGATGCCGGCGGCAACGGTGATGCACTGCAAAATAAGCGGAATAAGCAAATCCGTTCACCTCGAAAAAAATTACTTCTGCGGGCGCCATAAGTTACCATGCGGGCAGACACTATAATATAACAAAGATGGCGTGAAAAATCCAGAATAAAATGAAAACATCGTGTAAAAACAGGGAGAGCATCAACCCAAAACCCCGGCGCCCTGTGTGAACAGCGCCGGGGAGCAAAGCGACAGAGCAAAATCAGCCCACGGGCGGCGGGGGCGGGGGCATCTGCTGGGGCGCGGGCGGAGGCGCAGGCGCAGCCCCGGCAGCGGGCGGCGGATAGGCCGCGCCGGCCACGGGTGGTGGGTAGGCGGCGGGGCGCATGGCGGCCATGCGGCCGGCCTTGGCCTTCTTTTTGATGGGCAGCAAGATGAGCACCGCGACAATCGCCGCCAGCTTCACGATGATGAAGACCCAATAGAGCACGCCCATGAAGGACATGGCGCCGGGGTACTCGATGGACAGCAGGATGAACCCGATGATATTCATCAGCAGGGCCAGCAGCATGAAGGGCAGGGACGCTTGTGCCGGCGCGCGGCCCCGGCCGCTCACCAGGCTGATGATGCCTGCCGCCACCAGGATGATGGCGGCGACCAGCCACAACACACTGGCGATGCCGCTCAGCAAATCGTTGATGTAAAGCAGCCGGTAGGGCCCCCAGATGATGCTGTCGACATAATAGGTGAAATTGGTGAAGAAATGCGCAAAGAAGTAGAAGGTGTTGCGAATGGAGTAAACAGAGATCCCCAGCAAAAGGAGGCCCAAAACCAGAAAGATGACGCCACACACGGAATCGACCGAAGTTTTCAGCGAGGCCTTGGCGGACACCGGGCGCACCGGCTGCACTGGCATGGGTGCTGCGGCCGGCTGCTGATAGGGCGGAGGTGTGGGCGCTTGCGCGGCAGGCGCCACCGGTGGGGCGAGTGGCGCAGGCTGCGGTGGTGGGGGCGGCGCAGGCTGCGGCTGGGAAACCGGGGGTTGCGCCTGCGCGTTTGGCGGGGCGTCCGCGGAAAGCTTGGTAGCACAGTATGGGCAGAAAGCGGAGCCGTCCTCAACGGTCTTCTGGCAAGATGGGCAAAGCATACAAACACCTCCAGTTTTTATGAGAAACACTTGGGATAGCTGATTGAAACTTCAAGACCGGGTCAGCCGGCCACGGGCGCGGTGCTCTCCAGCGTGGCCAGCACCAGCATGCGCTCCTCCTGTTCACCGTTGGTGCAGGTGGACAGCGTGAGCAGCCGGGTGGCGCCGGCCGGCCCGCCGTAGGAGGCGATGAAGGCGGCAATGTCGTCCTCGCCGGAAAAATCCAGCCGGTAGCCGGGGTCGTACATGTCGGTCACGCGGGCGGCGAACACGCGGTATGTGTGGGTGGCCGTGCGCGTGGTGATGGTGATGAGGGGATTGTTCTGCAGGTAGGTGGCGTCCAGATAGTGGTGCAGCCCGCCGAACATGCGGCCATTTTTCAGGTTGTGCCCGTAGATGACGGTGTGGGCAGAGGAGAGGGCGTCGTCGTTCCGGTAGTCCATAAAAATGGTGCCGGCTGCGTTCTGAACACCCTCGAAGGTGCGGTTCAGGTACTTGTCGTTGTCTGCGCCGCGCACCACCGGGTAGCTCAGCACCGTGTCCGGTATCTCTATCCAGCCCACATAGTCGGGGTTGATCTCCCACAATTCGCGCATGGGCTCGCTTGCGTCCGGCTGCGAATCGGCCGCCGGGCGTGCGGTGGGCGCGTAGGCGCTTTGCAGCCGGTCGTATTCGTTGATGGCCTGCTGGTAGCCGCTTTGTATCTGGATGATATTGGCCAGCGAAATGCCCAGCACCACGGCGCACACCGCCATCAACACGCCCAAAATGATGTTTCGAGCCAAGCGCCGCCGGAGGTCCTTTCCGTCGCTGGGCGGCGGGCCGGGTGCGTTTTCATCCGGGGGCACATCAGGGTCAAAGCCACGCTCTGGCGCCGGCAAGCGCCCTGCCTGCCCGGTGCCGGCCGGGCTGTCGCTTTCGAGTGCTACCGGCGCAGGTGCTTGGGGTGCTTCGGTGTCGGGCCGGCCGCCTTTCGGGCCAATAGGGGTGTTGTCCATTAAAAACGACCTTCCAAAGTATTTGTGATGCTTAAAGTATACCATGTATACAGGGCGGGGTGCAAACAAAACTGCCGGGCGGGGTGCGCGGGCTTAATCGGGCGTGGCCCAGCCGCGGCTGCGCTCCACGGCCTTTTGCCAGCCGACCAGCAGCCGCTCACGCTGGGGCTCGTCCATCTGTGGCTCAAAGGTGGTGTCACAGCGCCACAGCCCGCGCAGTTCCTCCGGCGAACGCCACACCCCCACGGCCAGCCCCGCCAGGTAGGCCGCGCCCAGCGCGGTGGATTCGCGTATCATCGGGCGCACCACCGGCTTGCCCAAAATGTCCGCCTGGAACTGCATCAAAAAGGCATCGCGCGAGGCGCCGCCGTCCGCCTTGAGTGCGGGCAGGGGCATGCCCATGTCCTTTTCCATGGCCAGCACCAAGTCATGGCTTTGATAGGCAATGGCCTCCTGCGCGGCGCGGATGATGTGCTCGCGCCGGGTGCCGCGTGTGAGCCCGATGAGCAGCCCGCGGGCGTACATGTCCCAGTGGGGCGCGCCCAGCCCGGTGAAGGCGGGCACCAGATACACCCCGCCGGTGTCCTCCACCTTCTGGGCGTAATACTCGGCGTCCCGGCTCTCGTCCAAAAAGCGCATCTCGTCCCGCAGCCACTGGATCACCGCGCCGCCCACGAACACGCTGCCCTCCAGGGCATATTGCACTTGCCCGCCAAGGCCGATGGCGATGGTGGTGAGCAGCCCGTTTTGGCTTTCGCGGGGCGTGCACCCGGTGTTGGCCAGCAAGAAGCAGCCGGTGCCGTAAGTGTTTTTGGCTTCGCCCGCATTAAAACAGCACTGCCCGAACAGCGCGGCCTGCTGGTCGCCTGCGGCGCCCGCTATCGGTATCTGGTGGCCCTCCACGGCGGCGTGGCCATACACGGCGCTGGAGTCCACCACTTTTGGCAGGCAGGCGGCGGGGATGTCCAGCAGGGCCAAAAGGTCCTTGTCCCACTGCAGGGTGTGGATGTTGTACAGCATGGTGCGCGAGGCGTTGGTGTGGTCGGTGACGTGCACCGCACCGCCCGTCAGCTTCCAGATGAGCCAGGCGTCCACCGTGCCGAACAGCACCTCGCCCTGGGCGGCCTTTTCGCGCGCGCCGGGCACTTTGTCCAAGATCCACTTGATTTTCGTGGCGGAAAAATAGGCGTCGGGCACAAGGCCGGTGGCCTTGCGGATGGCCTCGCCGTGCCCCGCGCGCACCAGCTCTTCCACCATGCCGGCGGTGCGGCGGCACTGCCACACAATGGCGTTGTGGATGGGCCGGCCGGTGTTTTTGTCCCACAAAATGGTGGTCTCGCGCTGGTTGGTGATGCCAATGGCGGCAATGCTGCCCACCGCCACCCCGCTGGCCGCGATCACCTCGCTCATCACGGCCAGCTGCGAGGCATAGATCTCCATCGCGTCGTGCTCCACCCAGCCCTCTTGCGGATAGTGCTGGGTGAATTCCTTCTGCGCCACGCCCACGATGTTCTGCCCTTCGTCGAACAAGATGGCGCGCGAAGAGGTGGTGCCTTGGTCCAAAGCCAGAATACAGCGGTTCATCGGCGGGCCTCCTTTGGTGGTGGTTGCCTCCAGTATAGCAGAAAAGCCGCCCTGCGCACAGATGCCGCGCAACGCAACATTTGGGGCCGGTGAAATTAATTGGCCACAAGATATTGTAATGATTTGGGGTGATGGTGTATAATGATACAAGCAGTTGTGCCGCGGCCCGGTTTTTCAGGGCCCTGCGCACACAAGGGGTCGGGTGTGGTGGCCCGAAAACCAACAGATGAGGAGGCAAATGAGCGATGGCAATGTTTGAAAATGACCTGAAAGACCCGAATGTGGGCCCGGGAAAAACGGTGGCGCTGGGCCTGCAGCACACGTTCACCATGTTTGGGGCCACGGTGCTGGTGCCCATTTTAACGGGGCTGGACATTTCGGTGGCGCTGTTCATGGCGGGTGTGGGCACCCTGTTCTTCCATTTGGTCACCAAGGGCAAGATCCCCATTTTCCTGGGCTCCTCATTTGCGTTCATCGCGCCCATCGTCTCGGCCACGGCCGTGTTCGGCATGCAGCAGGCGCTGGGTGGCATCGTGGTGGCCGGGGCGCTGTATGTGCTGTTGGCGGTGCTGGTGTACTTCATCGGGGCGCAAAAGATCCTCAGCCTGTTCCCGCCGGTGGTCACCGGCTCCATCATCATGGTCATCGGCCTGAAGCTGGCGCCCACCGCCATAGACATGGCCTCCGATAACTGGGGCCTGGCGCTGCTGGCCTTTGCCATCGTGGTGGTGGTCAACATTTTCTGCAAGGGTTTTGTGAAAAGCCTGCCGGTGCTCATCAGCCTGGCCGTCAGCTACCTGGTGGCCGTTATCTTCACCCTGTGCGGCGTGCCGCTGGTGGACTTTGCGCCCATCAAGGAGGCTGCGTGGCTGGGCCTGCCCAGCTTCACGCTGGCCAAGTTCGACCTCAGTGCCATTCTGATGGTGGCCCCGGTGGCCATCTGCACCATGGTGGAGCACATTGGCGACGTGATCGCCGTGGGCACCATCGTGGATCGCGACTTTATCAAGAGCCCGGGGCTGCACCGCACCCTGCTGGGCGACGGCATTGCCACCAGCCTCAGTGCCATGTTCGGCGGCCCGGCCAATACCACCTATTCTGAAAACACGGGCGTTCTGGCCCTCACCCGCGCGTTCAACCCCACCATCATGCGCATCGCCGCCTGCTTTGCCATCGTGCTGGGAGTGGTGCCAAAGCTGGGCGGGCTCATCTCGTCCATCCCCGGGGCCATCATCGGCGGCATCTCGGTGGTGCTTTTCGGCATGATCGCCGCCGTGGGCGCGCGCACACTGGTGGAGAACAAGGTGGACTTCCAGGCCTCGCGCAACCTCATCATCTCGGCGGTCATTCTGGTGCTGGGCCTTGGCGGTGCCGCCATTCCCATCAAAATTGGCGCCAACATCGATTTCGCCATCGAGGGCATGGCACTGGCGGCCATCGTGGGCATTATTTTGAACAAGATACTGCCGCAGCCCAAAAAAGAGAACGCCTAGAGGGCGCACAAGACAAGGGCGGCG
>JBFXKS010000035.1:0-11346 GCA_050173515.1 Oscillospiraceae bacterium
TGCCGTCTACCTGCTCAGCGGCCAGCTCATCTTCAACTTTTACAGCGAGGCCACCAACCTGGCCATGGACAGCGTGCTGGGCAACGCCGGGCTGCTGAAAAAGGTGTACATCCCCAAATACATCTTCCCGCTGGAAAAGGTGCTGTTCAGCCTGGTGAACACGCTGTTCTCCTTTATTTCACTGGTCATCGTCATCCTGGCCACCCGCTCGCCCATCACGGCGTGGGTGGCGCTGGTGCCGCTTATGTTGGTATTGCTGTTCATCTTCAATTTCGGGGTGGGCATGGTGCTGTCCAGCCTGGTCATCTTCTTTCGAGATGTGAAGCACCTGTATGGCGTGGTGGTGCTGGCCCTCACCTACCTCACGCCCATCTTTTACTCGGTGGACCAGATCATCGCCGAGGGCAGCGCGGTGCGCACCGTGATGAAGTTCAACCCGATGTACTGGTTTGTGGACTTGTTCCGTCAGCTGGTGGTGTTCGGCGCGCAGCCGCCCGCCATCACCTGGCTCATCCCGGCTGCCTGGGCGGTGGGCACGCTGGTGCTGGGGCTGATCATTTTCCGCAAAACGCAAGACCGCTTTATTTTGTATATATAAGAGGTGTGTGGCTTGGCAGACGATATCATGGTGAGCATTGAGAACGTCTCGATGCGCTTCAATATGTCCAAGGAAAAAGTGGACAGCATCAAAGAGTGGTTCATCCGCCGCACCAAGGGGACCCTCAAGTTCGAGGAGTTCTTCGCTTTGCGCGATGTATCCCTCACGGTGAAAAAAGGCGACGTGTTTGGCCTGGTGGGGCTGAACGGCTCGGGCAAGTCCACCCTGCTGAAAATCGTGGCCGGCGTGCTGAAGCCCTCGCAGGGCACCTGCCGGGTATACGGCACGGTGGCGCCGCTCATCGAGCTGGGCGCCGGCTTCGACACAGACCTCACCGGCAAGGAGAACATCTATCTCAACGGCACCGTGCTGGGCATGGACCCCAAATACATCGACGAAAAATACCCGGAGATCGTGGAGTTTTCGGAGCTGAAAGAGTTTTTGAACATCGCGGTGAAGAACTATTCCTCCGGCATGGTGGCGCGCCTGGCCTTCTCCATCGCCACCATCATGAAGCCGGACGTGCTCATCTGCGACGAGATACTGTCGGTGGGCGACTTTCTGTTCCAGGAGAAGTGCGAAAGGCGCATGCAGGAGCTGATGAGCGGCGGCACCACGGTCATCATCGTCAGCCACACCATCGAGCAGATCGAGCGGCTGTGCAACCGCGCCGCCTGGCTCAGCCATGGCCGCATCGTGGCCCAGGGCGACTGCCAGGGCGTGTGCAACGAGTACAAAGACAACGCCAAAATGGGCATTGGCGCCGGGTGTGACCCGGCGTGAAGCGGCAGCCGAAAGAAAAGGCGCACAGTACGGCGGCCACCGGGCGCGACTCGCTGGGCAAGGCTGTGCGGCGCAACCTTGCGCCGGGCAAGGCGGCCGGGCTGCTGCGGCGCGGCGCGGCCACACTGAAAAATGAGGGCTGGCAGGCGCTGTGGCGCGAGGTTGCCTTTCGCTTCAACCTGGCCCTTCACCGCGAGACCTGGCGCCACCGGGCCGACATGCCGCTGCGCAAAACACTGCGCGCCCAGCGCAAGGCCCGTTTTGAGCACACGCCGCTGGTGTCGGTGCTGGTGCCGCTGTACAACACGCCGCCCGCTTACCTGCGCCAGATGATAGAGAGCGTGCTGGCGCAGAGCTATGCCTATTTCGAGCTGGTGCTGGCCGACGGCAGCGATGCCGCCCATGCCGAGGTGGGCCAGCTGGCCCGGCGCTTTGCCGAAAAGGACGCGCGCGTGCGCTATGTGCGCCTTGAAAAAAACGCCGGCATCGCCGGCAACACCAACGCCGCCCTGCAGCACAGCACCGGCGCGTGGCTGCTGCTTTTGGACCACGACGATGTGCTGCAGCCCAACGCCCTGTTCGAGGTGGTGTGCGCTGCCAACGCCACCGGCGCCGAGCTCATCTACTCGGACGAGGTGGTGCTGGATGCGAGCCTAAAGCATCTGTGCGAGTTCCATTTTAAAGGCGGCTACGCCCCCGACACGCTGCGCGGGTGCAACGTCATCACCCACCTGTGTGCCTTCTCGCGTGCGCTGCTGGTGCGGGCGGGCGGCGGCGAGCGCGCGCAGTACAACGGCGCGCAGGACTACGAGCTCATCCTGCGCCTGAGCGAACAGGCGCGGGGCATCCATCACATCCCCAAGGTCTTGTATATCTGGCGAAGCCACGGCGGCTCCACCGCCGAGGACATCGCCCAAAAGCCCGAGGCGATAGAGGCCGGGGCCGCCGCGCTGGCCGCCCACCTGGAGCGCGTGAGCCTGGCCGGCACCGTGCAGCCGCTGGGGGACCACCCCGGCGCCTACCGGGTGCACTACCCGGTGCTGGGCGAGCCGCTGGTCACCGTGCTCATCCCAAACAGCGACCACAGCGAGGACCTCGCGCGCTGCCTTTCCTCGCTGTATGCCCGCGGCGGCTGGCCGCTGATGGAAGTGCTGGTCATCGACAACAACTCCTCCGACATGGCCACTGCGGCCTTTTACAAGGAGGCCACCAAAAAATACCCCGGCCTGCGCGTGCTGGACTGGCCCGGCCCGTTCAATTTCTCGGCCATCAACAACTTTGGGGTGGAGTATGCCCTGGGCGACCACCTGCTGCTTTTGAACAACGACGTGGAGGTTTTGAGCGACGGTTTCGTGGCCGAGCTGCTGAGCTACAGCCAGCGCCACGACGTGGGCGCTGTGGGGCCGATGCTGTACTACCCGGACAACACCGTGCAGCACGCCGGGCTCATTTTGGGCATTGGGCAAACGGCCGGCGTCAGCCACAAGGGCCACGCCCGGGGCGATGGTGGCGACATGTTCCGCCTGTGCACCACGCAGAACGTCAGCGCCGTCACCGGGGCGGCCTTGATGGTGAAACGCCCGCTGTACGAGGCGCTGGGCGGGCTGGACGACGCGCACTTCGCGGTGGCCTTCAACGATGTGGACTTTTGCCTGCGCCTGCGCCAAGAGGGCCTGTGGAACGTGTTCACGCCGTTTGCGCAGGCCATCCACTACGAGAGCAAGAGCCGCGGCTACGACACCGAGGGCCCAAGGCGCGAACGCTTCGAGCGCGAGGCGGCCGTCTTTCGGGAAAAGTATGCCGCCGAACTTGCCGCAGGCGACCCCTTTTACAATCCACATTTCACGCTGGAACACGAAAACTTCGGCTACCGGTAAACCGTTCGCAGGCTTTTTGAAAGGATGCCCATGGCGCCAAGCAAAAAGATGGAGAAAAAACTGAAAAAGAAACGCCGCCGTGAGCTGCGGGCCTATTTCTTCGAGATGGTACAGAAAGAGGGCCTCATGGCGGCCTTTCGCCGCACGCTGAAATACTTCCGCCGCCGCCACGGCGGCAAGCGGGGCCGCTTTTTGCCCAAGGCGGCGGAGCTTTCCCGCCAGCGCGAGGCCGATATTTTGGGCTGGCCCAAAATAAGCGTGTGCGTGCCGGCGTACAACACCACCCGCCAGTTTTTCGACGAACTGTTGGCCTCGGTGGTAAACCAGAGCTACGCCAACTGGGAGCTGTGCATCGTGAACGCCAGTGACGACGCCGCGGTCATCCGCGAGCTGCTCACCCGCTATGCGGACGAGCGCATCCGCTGCGAGGACGCCGAGAACGAGGGCATCTCGGCCAATTCGAACCGTGCGGCCCGCATGGCCACGGGCGAGTACCTAGTGTTTTTGGACCATGACGACCTGCTGAGCCCCAACGCCCTGTTCGAGGTGGCCCAGCGGGTGGCCGGCACCGAGGCGGCCTTCATCTACAGCGATGAGGCGCTGTTCACCACCGACATGATGCGCCCCACCGTGGGGCACTTCAAGCCGGACTATTCCCCGCAATACCTGCTGTGCTGCAACTACATCGCCCACCTGGCCGCCGTCCGGCGCGACGTGTTCACCAAGGTGGGCGGCTTTCGCAGTGAATACGACGGCAGCCAGGACCACGAGCTCTTCCTGCGGGTGCTGGAGGAGGTGGGCGGCGCCGAGCACATCCCCAAGGTGCTGTACTACTGGCGCCAGCACGAGGCGTCCACCAGCACCGGCATCGAGGCCAAGCCCTATGTGGCCGAGGCCGCCAAAAAGGCCATCGACGACCACCTTGAACGCATCGGCGTGCGGGGCGATGCGGTGGACGGGCTGTTCCCCAGCACCTACAAGGTGGACTATGCCATTATCGGCCGGCCACTGGTGTCCATCATCATCCCGTCGTCCGAGCACATCCCCGAGTTGGACCGCTGCATCCGCTCCATCTACAGCCGCACGCTGTACAAGCCTTTCGAAGTTCTAGTGGTGGAGAACGGCTCGCGCACGGTGGAGACCTTTGCCTACTATGAGAAACTCACCCAAAGCTATCCGGACTGCCGCGTGCTGGTGTACGATGAAGAGGGTTCGTTCAACTTTTCGCGCGTGTGCAACTTTGGCCGCCAGAGCGCCCGGGGCGAGTACCTGCTGTTTTTGAACAACGACACCGAGGTCATCACCAACACCTGGATGGCCGAGATGCTGCAGCTGTGCCAGCTGGAAGCGGTGGGCGCAGTGGGTGCCATGCTGTACTACCCCGACGACACCGTGCAGCACGCGGGGGTCATCGTGGGGCTGGGCGGCTATGCCGGGCACAGCCACAAGTACGCCCCGCGCGGCCACAGCGGCTACATGTTCCGCCAGGCCTGCGTGCAGGAGCTCAGCGCCGTCACCGGCGCCTGCATGATGGTGAAAAAGCGCGTGTTCGACCGCCTGGGCGGCTTTGACGATGTGTTTGCGGTGGCCTACAACGACGTGGATTTGTGCCTGCGCATGCGGCGCGCCGGGCACAGCGTGCTGTTCACGCCCTATGCCGAGCTGTACCACCACGAGAGCAAGAGCCGCGGCAGCGACGAAGTGGGCGCGGCGGCACTGCGCTTTTCGGCCGAGAAGGAGTTTTTGCTGGAGCGCTATGGCCAGGCGCTGTTCCACGACCCCTACTACAACCCCAACCTCACGGCCGACCGGGAGGACTTTTCTGAAAACGACGTATTGCCGGAGGCCTGATGCGGTGCGGCGGGCAAACACCTGCCGCCAGGCGCCGGCGTAAAAATAGAGGGAACGGCAGTAGGAATCAATTGGGGGTGGGTTATGCCGCTGGAAGGACAGGAGAGAAGAAAGAAATATCGGCCATACCATTTTATGTTTGCCATCTACGCCGTGTTTGTGGTGTTCGCCTTTATACTCAGCACGCCCATGGAGATCGTGCAGGGGCTTTGGCGCATCATCACCTGCCGCAGCGTGCTCATCTCCGACTACATGGCCGTGGGCGGCATGGGCGCCGCGCTCATCAACGCGGTGCTGGTGGGCGTGTTCAGCATTTTGGTGCAGGTAAGCGTGAAAACGCGGCCCAACGGCTCCACCCTGATGGCCATGTGGTTCTCCACGGCATTTGCGCTGTTTGGCAAGAACCTGTTCAACATGTGGCCGCTCACCTTTGGCGTGTGGCTGTATGCCAAGGTGAAAAAGGAACCTTTCAAGAACTTCACGCTGATGGCCCTGCTCTCGGCCACGGTGTCGCTGGTCATCAGCGCCATCTGTTTCCACCCGGATATCCCGTTTTACATCGCGTTCCCGCTGGGCATCGGCATGGGTGTGCTGGTGGGCTTTATCTTCCCGGCGGTGGCGGCCTACACGGTGCGCGTGCACAACGGCTACAGCCTTTATAACGCGGGCTTTGCCGGCGGGCTCATCTCCACCTTTGTCATGTCGGGGTTTGCAGCGGTGGACATCCCCATCGAAAACGCGACGGACTGGTATGTGGGCGGCGATGTCCCGCTGGCGGTGCTGCTTTATATCGTGTCGGCCATGCTGATGCTCTACGGGCTGTTCGGCAACGGCCGGCTGGAGATACCGCCCTACCGTGAGATCATGAAGACCAGCGGCCGCGTGGTCACAGATTATCTGGTGAATTTCGGCAACGCGGCCTATTTCAACATGGGCCTGCTGTGCGCGGCGGCCACCACGCTCATGCTCGTTTTGAAGGCGGACATCAACGGCGCCACCATGTGCGGCATCTTTTCCATTGTGGCCTGCGGCGCCTTTGGCAAGCATTTGCGCAATGTCACCCCGGTGGTCATCGGGGCCATCATCTGCACCATTGTGAATAAATACGACCCGGTGGCCCCGGCCAACACGCTGGCCATTTTGTTCTGCACGGGCCTGGCGCCCATCGCCGGCCAGTTCGGGCCCATCTGGGGCGTCATCACCGGCTTTTTGCACGTCAACACGGTCACCCACATCGGCTTTTTGAACAGCGGGCTGAACCTGTACAACAACGGCTATGCCACCGGGTTCATGTGCCTCTTGCTGGTGCCGATCATCACCGCCTTCCACAAGGAGGAGCGCCGCAGGCTTGTGCGCAGAAAGGATAGGGGGAACGAATAATGAGTGTCGAACTGGAAAAGGGATTGCGCATCATCACCGACCTGGTTTCCCTGTGTTACTACGAGGGAGCTGACGAGTTCAAGATGGAGCTGCATATGCAGCCGGACAGCGGCTCTACGCTGATGGAGATAGAGTGCCCCATGCCGGGCCTGCCGGAGGGCTTTGTGGACCAGCTGTGCAAAGAGCTGAGCCTGCACCGCCAGCACGAGGTGGAGCAGACCTATTGGGAGCTGAGCGGCGAGACCGACCTTGCCGACGAGCTGACGCTGGTGGGCATGATGGTGGACAAGGCGCATGTCACTTATAACGATGGCGTTCTGCACATCAAGATGTGGCGCAAGGAGTGAGCGGGTGCCGCAAAACACAACGCGCAAAAAAGAGACCCTTAGGGCGCACCGCATAAAACAGGCTGGGTTTTGCCTTAGCCATTTGCGAAGACATGCGTTCAAACAGCCCCAGTATTCCACAAAGGAGTACCGGGGCTGTTTTCATCTGTGCACTCACAAATGGCTGGGGCAAAACTTCCATGAACCGCAAAGCCGGACAGTTTGTTCCACAGGCAAGGCAAATGGCCGTAGGCACCCTTGGTGGTTGGCAAGGACATTTAACGCAGCATGTGGCCAAAATGGCCTGCTTCGCGGCCAACATGTTTTATGCGGTGCGCCCTTTTCGGGTCTCTTTTTCATACTGACACTGCCCCTGCGAACGGCGACGGGATTGCCCCGCGGGGCCTTTTTATGCGTCCATGGCCTCTTCCAAAAGGCCGATGAGATGTGCGCTGTACAGCCGGGCGCCCTCGGTGGTCAGGTGGTTGTTGCTGTCGTAGAAGTAGGCGCCGTCCATCATGGCGTCCTGCATGCGGCCCAAAATGGGCAGGGCCAGCTTTTCGTGCAGCGCGCTTTCCAGCGCGGCCCAGTCCTGTGGCGGCGAGGTGACGGCCAGGCGGTTCAGCGGGGCATAGACGAAGTACACCTGTGCGCCCTGTGCGGTGGCCTTTTCGTAGAAACGGTTCAGGGCGTGCACGGTGCGCGCCTTTAATGTGTGGGGCCCCAGGTCTATCAAATCGTCTCGGATATAGCCCACTTCCAGCAAGGTCTCGCGGTAGGTGGTCACGTCGCCCAGCGGGCCGAAATCGGCGTGGTAGGGCGCGGGGGCCTCCCCGCGGGAGAGCTCCCATTTCGTCTTGGCGTAGTCCCAGTAGTGCAGCGCCATGGCCGGCCAGTAGCCTGTGGGCACCACGTCCCACACCGCGCGGTGGTTTTCCACCGCTGCCCACACGGTCTTATAGTCGCGAACGCCGGCCAGCATGCTGTGCTCCGGCGCAATGACGATGACATCGCCCGGCTGCAGGGTGCGCTCCAGCATGGAGAGGTAGAACTCGATGCCCAGGTAGGCGGTGGCGCCGATGTTGATGCAGGGCAGCTGCAGCGCCTCGCCGATCATCTCACAGTTGGTGGCGTAGGGGCTGGAGGAGCCGCCGGCCAGAATGACGCGTGGCGAGGGGGTGGCCTGCAGCAGTTCCACCTTGTGCGCGATGGTGCCCATGATGCTGCCGGTGTACTGGGCCGGCAAGCTTTGTGCCACGCCGAACAGCGCGGCAAAGCTGGCCGCAAGGGCCAGAAAAAGTGCCAGGCATTTCAACAGGTATCGCCGCATCGGGGTACCTCCAAAGGTAAAAAAGCAAAGCGGAGCGGTTCGCCCCGCCCGCCGCTAAAACTGGAAATAGATGAAATCGGCCACCGGCTGGCCAAAGGTGGACAGCGTGCGCAGCAGCAAAAAAAGCCCGGCGCCGTAGTAGGTGAAGTACCGCGCCGCGGCGGGCAGGCGCTTGAAGCGGGCCATGCCGTCTCCGTGGCGGTTGGCCCAGTCGAACAGAACCAAAAAGAACAGCAGCACCAAAATGGTGGCAAGGGTGCTCGGGGTGATGCCCATGCTCTCAAGGTAGGTCATCAGGTGCACAGGGTTCAGCCCGCGGAACAGGTGGCTGAACAAAGTGCCGGCGTCGGCGATGGTGTTGGCCCGGAACAGCACCCAGCCGGCCAGCACCACCAGCATGGTGGCGCCCCAGCGCAGCACAGACAGCACCCGCCGCTTGCCCGCGCCGGCGGCTGCGAAGCGGCGCTCTTGCCCCGGGCGCAAAAACACCTCGATGCAAAGGGCCGCGCCGTGCAACGCGCCCCACAGCACAAAGGTGCCTGCCGCGCCATGCCACAGCCCGGACAAAAGAAAGGTGACCATCAGGTTGAACAGGTGGCGCAGGCGGCCCACCCGGCTGCCGCCCAGCGGCTTGTACACATAGTCGGAAAACCAGGTGGACAGCGAGATGTGCCACCGGTGCCAGAATTCCCGCACCGAGCGCGCCAGGTACGGGCTGCGGAAGTTCTCCATCAGGCGGAAGCCCATCAGGCGGGCCGAGCCCTTGGCGATGTCGGAGTAGCCGGAGAAGTCGCAGTAGATCTGGAAGGCGAACAGCACGGTGGCCACCACGATGGGCAGGCCGTTGTAAGCCTCCACCTGGTTGTACACGTTGTTCACAAACACGGCCACATAGTCGGCCACCAGCACCTTTTTGAACAGCCCCAGCAGGATATAGCGCAGCCCTTCGCTCAGCTGAGGCAGCGAGAAGCGATGCTTTTCGGTGAACTGGGGCAGCAGGCTGCCCGCGCGCTCGATGGGCCCGGCCACCAGCTGTGGGAAAAAGCTGACAAACAGCGCGTAGATGCCGAAGTGCCGCTCGGCGGGCAGCTGCCCGCGGTAGACGTCGATGAGGTAGCCCAGCGTTTGGAAGGTGTAAAAGCTGATGCCCACCGGCAAAATGACCTGCAGGGTGAAATCGCCCACGGGCAGCGAGATGGCCCGCAGCAGCGCGGTGAGGTTGTGGCTGAAAAAGTTGAAGTATTTGAAGACGAACAGGCACAGCAGGCTGGCCGACACCCCGACCGCCAGAATGGCCTTTTGCGTGCGGCGCCGCCCGGCGGCCCGCTGCACGCCCAGCGCCGAAAAATAGCTGGTGGCGGTGGTGAACAAAATCAGCACGATGAGGTTGGGGTTCCAGCTCATGTAGAAATAGTAGCTGGCCGCCAGCAAAAGCACCCAGCGGAAGCGCTGGGGCAGCAGGTAGTAAAGCGCCACCACCACCGGCAGGAAGATGGCGTAGTGCAGCGAGTGGAATGCGATGGCCCCTCACCTCTCTTTTCGGCACCCTGCGGGTGCGGCCAATCTCTGGAAAAGTATACACTGTGGGCGCACCGTCGTCAAACGCAGGGCAGCCATCGAAAGCGTGCGCGGCGGCGGACAGGGGCGCCGCCGTGGCGGGCGGCTGGACGCCCCTGTGTAAAACGTGTATAATAATGGCATGGAAATCGTCGTTCGATGAACAAAAAGGAGGCTGCCATGCGAACATTGTTTGATGTGCTGTCGAGGCATGCGCTGGTGCGCGCCGTGTTGGACATCCTTTTGGGGCTGGCCATGCTCATCTTCCCGCAGCCGGTCATCCAGGCCATCGTCTACCTGCTGGCGGCCTATGCCGCCGTCGTCGGCATCATCGGCATCGTGCAGTATATCCGCAACCGCCAGCAGGGCGTGTACGAGCTGGTGGTCGGCATTTTGCTTGTCATTTTGGCGGCGCTGATGGTGGCCTTCACCCGCCCGCTGGTCAGCGTGTTGCCGTTCTTCATAGGGGCGTTGCTCGTCATTGCCGGCGCGTTCCAGGCCGGGCAGGCCATCCAGGCGCGCCGGGTGTGGGGCCGGGTGAATGTTTTGCAGCTGGTGCTGGGCGTTTTGGTCATCGCCGGGGGCGTGGTGGGTATCGTGAACCCCTTCGCCAGCCTCGTGTTTTTGTTCCGCGTGTTCGGCGGTGTCATTTTGGTGATGGGCGTGAACGAACTGCTGATCGCCATCGCGGCCAAAAGGGCGGCAAAGCTGGCCACGCAGGCGGAGCAGCCCGCCACACCGGCTGACGTCCCGCCGGTGGAGCTGCCGCCCACCGGCCCACAGGATGAGGACCAGACCGCGAACTGAAATGAAAGCGCCACCCCAGAAGGGCGCACCGCATAAAACAAGCTGGGTTTTGCCATAGCCATTATGCGAAGACATGCGTTCAAACAGCCCCAGTATTCCACCAAGGAGTACCGGGGCTGTTTTCATCTGTGCACTCGCAAATGGCTGAGGCAAAACTTTTTCAAACTGCAAAGCCGGCAGTTTTGAGCCGGGAGCAAGAAAAAACGGCGAAGGCACCCTTGGTGGTTGCCGAGACGGTTTGACACCGCACCCGGCCAAAAGTGCCGCTTATGCGGTCAGCTTGTTTTGTGCGGTGTGCCCTTCTGAGGTGGCGCTTTTGCTTGGCGGGTCTCGGGCCTCAATAGCTGTTTTTCACAAAGGTGGCCAGCGAGGCGATCTCCGGGAACAGGTTGTAGCTGGAGTAGCCGATGGAGTCCAAAAAAGCGTTCAGCGCCTGCTTGTTGTCCTCCTTTGCGGGCACCACATACAGGGTCACCACGCCGTCTTCGTCGCGCATCAGGGTCAGCAGGTCGTTACTGGGGTTGGTGCCCAGGCCGAACAGCAGGAAGAAGCCGTCCTGCTTTTTGATGCGCTCGTTGTTCTGCTTGGGGTACACAAAGCGCGGGTAAAAAAGGTCCTGCGCGCGGATGTTGTTCCGAAAGCCGGATTTCTCCTGCTGCAGCTTGTTGACAAAGCGGTCGATGATATTGCTGCCGGGGCCGTACAGCTTGTTGCCGTTTTTGGCCTCCAGCGCATCGATGCGCAGCATGTCGTGCCCAAAGCGGATCTGTTTTTTCAGCTGGCGGTAGAGCGCCTGCACGCTGGCGGCCTTCAGTGCCACCGGCTTGCCGAACAGCG
>JBFXKS010000036.1:0-10818 GCA_050173515.1 Oscillospiraceae bacterium
CACAAAGGCCTCGTAGCAATCCACGCTGCGCGGCGGCTTTGCCGCGGCGGTGAACGCCGGGCGCTTGCCCTTTCGGGCATCGCCGTACAGGGTGAACTGGCTTACCACCAGCGCCTCCAGGCCCAGCTGCGCCGCCGACAGGTTCAGCTTGCCGTCCGCGTCGTCGAAGATGCGCAGGCCCGCCACCTTCTGTGCCAGCTTTGGGCACAGCCCCGGCGTGTCCTCGGTGCTCACGCCCAGCAGCACCACCAGCCCGGCGCCTATCTCGCGGCGCTCGGCGCCCTCTATGGTGACGGCGGCGCGCGCCACCCGCTGCACCAGTGCCCGCATGCCCTCTCTCCTCTTCGCAGCGCTAGCTGCGCGTGATCTCCAACACGTCCTTGATGTGCCGCAGCCGGGCGATGACGTTCTCCAGATGCTCGGTGTTGCGGATGCCGATGGTGGTGGTCATGGCGGCCTTGCCGTCGCTGGTGCGCCGGGCGCTGATGGAGTACACCGGCACCCGCATGTCGGCCAGCAGGCTGGACACGTCCACGAACAGGCGGTCACGGTCCAGCGCCACGATGTCCAGCGTGGAGGTGAAGCTCTCCTTCACGCCCTCGGCCCAGTGGGCCTTCACCCACCGCGGCGACGCGTCCGCCGAGGAGGCGTTGCGGCAGTCGGCCTTGTGGATGGACACCCCGTAACCCCGGGTGATGAACCCGACGATCTCGTCGCCGGGCAGGGGGTTGCAGCACTTGGCAAACTTGATGAGCACGTTGCCCAGGTCCTCCACGATGACGCCCTCGCTGGCCTTTTGCTGCTTGGGCTTGGGCGGGATGGCAAAGGCCTTGGCCGGGTCGGACGCGTGCACGAGCTTCGCGTACTCCTCTTTGATCTTGGGCACCAGCCGCGACAGCTGGATGCCCCCGTAGCCGATGGCCGCGTACATCTCCTCCGGCGTGTTCATGCGCTGGCGGCGGGCCAGGTTCTCCATAAAGGCGTCGTATTCGTCGGCCGGTATCGAGATGAGGTTGCGCCGCAGCTCTTTGTCCAGCGCGGCCTTGCCCTCGGTGATGTTCTCGTCCTTGCGCTCTTTTTTGAACCAGTTGCGTATCTTGCTTTTGGCCTGCCCGGTGGTCACGATGTTCAGCCAGTCGCGGCTGGGGCCCTTGTTGGGGTTGCCCGTCAGCACCTCTATCACCTCGCCCGTCACCACCTTGTGGTCTATGGGCACGATGCGGCCGTTGGCCTTGGCGCCGATCATGCGGTTGCCCACCGCGCTGTGGATGGCATAGGCGAAGTCGATGACGGTGGCGCCGCTGGGCAGGTCTATCACGTCGCCGCGCGGGGTGAACACATACACCTCTTCCGGCAGCAGCTCGCTTTTGATGCTGCTCAATAGGTCGCCGCCGTCGTCGGCGTCGCGCTGGGTCTCCAGCAGCTGGCGCACCCAGGCCAGGCGCTCCTCCAGCCTGTCCTGCCCTTGCACGCCGGCCTTGTACTTCCAGTGCGCCGCCACGCCGTACTCGGCCAGCTGGTCCATCTCGTGCGTGCGTATCTGCACCTCAAAGGCCACGCCCTCGTGGCTGATGACCGTGGTGTGCAGGCTTTGGTACATGTTGGGCTTGGGGGTGGAGATATAGTCTTTGAAGCGGTTGGGCAGCGGGTGGTACATGTCGTGGATGACGCCCAGCGCGGCGTAGCAGTCCGGGATGGTGTCCAGAATGATGCGCAGCGCGTAGATGTCGTAGATCTCTTCAAAGCTGCGGTTCTGCACGAACATCTTGCGGTAGATGCCGTACACGCTTTTCACCCGGCTGTGGATGAGCGCATGGGTCACCTCGTTCTCCTCCAGGTGTGCGCCGATGGTCTCGGCGATGCGCTGCACGTACTGCATGGCGTCCGCCTTCTGGCCTATCAGCTCCACGATCTCCCCGTAGCCCACCGGGTCCAAAATGTGCAGGCTGAGGTCCTCCAGCTCTTCCTTGATATTGGCGATGCCCAGCCGGTGGGCGATGGGGGCGTACACCTCCATCGTCTCCAGCGCCTTGTCGCGCTGCTTTTGCTCGGGCCAGGCGCTGGCCGTGCGCATGTTGTGCAGGCGGTCGCACAGCTTGATGAGCATCACGCGCACGTCTTTGCTCATGGCCAGCAGCATCTTGCGCAGGTTTTCCGCCTGCTGCTCTTCCAAAGACGAGAAGGTGATGCGCCCCAGCTTGGTCACGCCGTCCACCAGCGCGGCCACGTCCTTGCCGAACTCGGCCGTCACCTGCCCCAGCGTGAACTCGGTGTCCTCCACCACGTCGTGCAATAGCGCCGCGGTCAAAGCGTCGGTGTCCAGGCCCAAATCCAGCAAAATGGCCGCCACCGACACCGGGTGCGTCACATAGGCCTCGCCCGAGCGGCGCGTCTGGCCCTCGTGGGCCTCCGCCGCCAGCGCATAGGCGCGGTCCAGCTTGTCCAAATCGTAGCCGCGGCCGCTTTTCTCCACCATCTGGCGGAACTCGTCGTAGGTGACGACGACACTGCTGTTGTCGCTCATGGGGCCACCCCCAATCGCTGCAGCAGGCGGCTGGCCGCCAGGTCTTTTTTCTCGCTCACGCGCACCACGCGGTAGCGCGCGCTGTCCTCGTCCAGCGCGATGAGCCCCAGCTCCTCCAGCGCCGCCAGCGAGGTGAGCACCCGCCCGGTGAGCCCCTCGCCCAAGCGGGCCAGCACCGGGCGCAAGTCGCGCTCGCACACGGGCACGCCGTCGCGCACGCAGCGGTAGACGGTGGCGGTGTCCTCACGTGTGGGCGCCAGCATGGCACGCGTCTCCTCCTCCGGCTGCCAGCCGGCGTTGAAGCTCTCGTACAGCGCCGACTGCAGCACGTGCTCGTTGCCCATGCCGGCCGGGCGTATCTCTGTCAACGTGGCCGACACCTGCGGCCCGTTGCGGCCGTCGTACAGCGCCACGCCCACCAGGGCATCCACGGCGTCGCCCGGCTGGTAGGCCAGCGCGTCGGGCCCGGTGCCGAACAGGATGACATACAGGCTGTGCGCGCCCTGGCGCAGCCGCAGGCGGCTGTGCTTGCCCTCGCTCACCGCATACACCGCGTCGATGACGGCGTTTTGGATGAGGAAGCGCGGCACGGGGTTGCCGCTGCCCCACGGGGCCATGGCGTCCAGCTGGCGCACTTCGTCCACCGTCAGCCGCGCGATGGGCACGGCCACGTCGGCCCACAGCGCGGGCAGCTGCGGCACCGGCTGGTTCTCCACCGCCCAGCGGTTGATGCGCTGGGCAAAGGCGGGTAGGTGCTGCCGCCTGATGGAAAAACCGGCGGCCAAGTCGTGCCCGCCGTAGCGCATCAGGATGTCCTCGCACGAGGCGATGGCGCCGTGCAGGGAGAACTGCCCCACGCTGCGGCCCGAGCCCTTGCCCTCGTCGCCTTCGAAGGAGACCACGATGGCGGGCTTGGCATAGCGGTCGGCCAGGCGGCTGGCCACAATGCCGATGACGCCCTGGTGCCAGCCGTCGCCGTGGGCCAGCAGCACGCGCGCGCGCTGCTGGGCGGGGTCGCTCTCCAGCTGCTGCACCGCCGCGGCCAAAATCTCCTGCTCGGCCATTTGGCGCGCGGTGTTCTGGTCCTGCAAATGCTGCACCAGCTGCGCCGCCTCGTCCTCGTCCTCGGCCAGCAGCAGCTCCAGCGCCGCCGCGGCGTTGTCCATACGGCCGGCGGCGTTCAGCCGCGGGGCCAGCGTGTAGGAGATGTTTTCGGCGGTGACCGGTTTGTCGGCCAGGCCGCACAGCCGCAGCAAAGCCGCCAGCCCCGGGCGCTGGGTGTCTTGCAGCGCGGCCAGCCCCGCGCGCACCAGCGTGCGGTTGGCGCCGGTCAGCGGCATCACATCGGCCACCGTGCCTATAGCGGCCAGATCGCCAAACACCGGCAGCAGCTCCTCTGCCTCGCAGCCCTCCAGCGCCGCCAGCAGCATAAAGGCCACCCCGGCGCCCGAGAGGTTCGCGGCGTCGCTGTCGTCGTCCGGGCGGCAGGGGTTCACCAGCGCCACCACGTCGGGCAGGGTGTCGTAGGGCAGGTGGTGGTCGGTGACCACCACGTCCACCCCGCGCGCCGCGGCGCGTTCTATGGCCTCGAAGGCGGTGGTGCCGTTGTCCACCGTCACCACCAGCTTGATGCCGCGGTCGGCCACCTGGTCGATGAGCGCCGGGGCCAGGCCGTAGTCGTCGTCGCTGCGGCTGGGCAGCTTGTAGTACACCTCGGCCCCCAGAGACTCCAGATAGGTGTACAGCAGCGCCGTGGCGGTGATGCCGTCGACGTCGTAGTCGCCAAACACCACGATGGCTTCCTCTGCGGCCACCGCCGCGTGGATGCGCTGCACCGCCTTGTCCATATCCTTGAGCGAGAGGGGGTCTGGCAGCGGCTGGGAGGCGCCCAGCAGGGCCGCCGCCTCGGGCAGGGAGACGCCACGCGCCGCCAGGATGTCGCACAGCAAGGCCCCGGCACCGGTCTCGCACATCAGTGCGGCCGCTGCCTGCGGGGCTTTCGGGCGCAGGTTCCACTGGCGGTACAGCATGGCCATCCTCCTCTCGAAAAATCTTGTCGGGCATATACTATGGGGCGGGCGCATAGCGGGCGATGATGGCGTGGGCCGTGCGCATGCCGTCCACCGCGGCGCTCATGATGCCGCCCGCGTAGCCCGCGCCCTCGCCACAGGGCCACAGCCCCGGCAGCGTGGTGCTCTCGCGGGTGTCTGCCCGCGGCACCTGCACCGGCGAGGACGTGCGCGTCTCGGCCCCGGTGAGCACCGCGCCGGGCGCCGCAAAGCCGGGCAGCTTGTTGCCAAAGGTGTGCAGGGCCGCCTGCAGCGCTTTGGTGATGCCGCCGGGGAACAGCGGCCCCAAATCGGCAAAGCGCACGCCGCGCGGGTAGCTGGGCTGCACATGGCCCGGGCCAGCGGGCCAGCCGCGGGCCAAAAAGGCCGCTGCGGTCTGCGCCGGGGCCACAAAGGCGCCGCCGCCCATGGCGTAGGCCGCCTGCTCGATGGCCTGCTGAAAACGGATGCCGTCAAATAGGCCGGGGCCGAAGTCGGCCGGGGACACCGAGGCCACCAGCGCGGCGTTGGCGTTGGGGCCGCTGCGCGCGTGTTGGCTCATGCCGTTGGTCACCACGCCGCCCGCGGCGCTGGCCGCCGCCACCACACTGCCGCCCGGGCACATACAAAAGGTGTACACGCCACGGCCCTCCACCCGCGTGGCCAGCTGGTACTCGCCCGGCGGCAGCGCCGGGTGCCCGGCGGCTTCGTGGTACAGCCCGGCGTCGATGTCCCTTTGCAGGTGCTCGATGCGCACGCCCACGGAAAAGGGCTTGGGCTGCAGCTGGGCACCGGCGGTGTGCAGCATGGAAAAGGTGTCGCGCGCGGAGTGGCCGGTGGCCAGCACCAGCGCGCCGCAGGGCATGGGCCCCCGGGTGGTCTCCACGCCGCCAACCGCGCCGTGCGAAAGCGTGAGGCCGGCAAGGCGGGTGCCGAACAGCACCGTGCCGCCCGCCGCCTGCACCTGCCGGCGCAGGGCCACAAACACGTCGCGCAGGCGGTCGGTGCCGATGTGCGGCCGGCTTTGCCAGGCAATTTCACCGGGCGCGCCGGCATCCAGCAGGTGCCCCAGCACCCGGGCGCACAGGGGGTCTTTGATGCGCGTGGTGAGCTTGCCGTCGGAAAAGGTGCCCGCGCCGCCCTCGCCGAACTGGATGTTGGCCTCCTCGTTTAGCGCGCCGCCCGCCTCGAAGGCGGCCACCGCGGCGCGGCGGGTGTCCATGTCGGGCCCGCGCTCCAGCACCAGCGGGCGATAGCCCGCCCGTGCCAGCTCCAGTGCGGCAAAAAGGCCCGCCGGCCCCAGCCCGCAAACCAGCACCGGGCCGGGCAGCGGCCGGCTGCCCGGCTGTATGTGCAGGACAGGGGCGCTTTGAAAGCGCACCTGTTTTGTGTTTTTTGCGATGGCCGCCTCTGCTTCGGCACTGGGCAGGCCGATGGCCACCGTGTACACCAGCGTGGGCCTTTTGTGCCGGGCGTCCACCGAAACGCGGTGGACATGGCCCTCTGCGGCACTGTGCGCCAGGCCACAGCGGGCCAGCGCCTCGTGCACGGCCTGCCCGCTCGGCGCGTTTAGCGGCAGGCGGATGCCGTCTACCAGCAGCATCAGCTGGCGGCCACGTCGCAGATGATGGAATAGCTGCCCAGCGGGATGACCTGGTCGAACCCAGGCACCAGCACGCGGGCGGGCAGCTCCAGCTGGCCGCCCTTGCCGGCGGCCACGCCATAGGCCTCTATCTCAATGCGGATGTTCTCTGGCAAAACGGCGTTCATCTGCTCCTCCGTTCCAAACAGCTTCACACTGACGGTGTCGGCCACCGGGGTGATGGTGGCGCCGCGCGGGCCGTTGCGCACCACGATGCTCCCGGTGGGCACCTCGAACACCTTCTCCACCATGCCGGTGGTGTCGAAAGAGGCGGTGACCTGGCGCAGCTGGTCGTGGTTGCTCAGCTCCACGCCCTCCGGCAGCTCGATGGTGACCGGCAGCGACTGCCAGCCGGGCTCCAGCGTGGAGGCGTCGAAGGTGGCCACCGACAGCGGGTCGTCGATGTGGTCCAGCGTGGCGGTGCTGCCCACCACCTGCAAAGACTCGGTGGACAGGTGCACGCGGTCGTAAAACCACTCCCTGTCCACGTTGGACGGCAGGCCCGTGAAATCGGCCGTGATGGCGATGGTGCGCACCTCGGAGATGGGCACGTCCACCTCCACCTGCTCCACCGAATAGCTGAGGCTGAGGGTGTCTTTGTCCAGCTCGTTGCCGTTGGCGTCCAGCAGGGTAAGCGGGATGCCGGTGTACACCTTGCGCTCGCTGAGGGCCTCTTCATCGGTGACCTCGGCCACCACCTGGGCCACGCGCTCTATCTCGGTTTTGGGCCCGTTCAGCACCACCTCGCTGGGCACGGCCAAAAGCGGGTTGCGGAAGAAGCCCTCGTCGGCCACCACGCCGTCGGCCTTGGGCGTGATGGGCAAAGACTTGGTCTCCAGCGCCTCGAAGGTGAGCAGCACGGTCTGCTGGGGGCTGGATTCCAGCGAGTGGCCGCCGCCGCGCACCGAGACGTCGGAGATGGTGTATTCGCCCTGCTCCACCTTGTCGTAGCCCAGGCGCAATTCGTGCTGGCCCGGGCCGGTGACGGTGCTGTAGTCTGGGTACACGGTGACCGACGTGGGCGTGAGCGGGCCGATGTCGGCGCCGTCGCCGTTCACCTGCACGTCGGCAAAGATATAGGTGGGCTCGCCCACGATCTTCAGGTTCTGCCGCTTGTAATAGTCCTCGTTGTGGGTATAGTCGATGGTGACATAGGTGAGCTTGCGGTTGTCGCCGGGGTTGATGAAGCCGGCCACGATGATCCACGAGAGGATGGCCAGCAACAGCGCCACCAAAAGCACCACGCGGCGGTCGTCAAAAATACCGCGCTTACTCTTTTTCTTCATTTTCCACCCTCGCTTTCCTGCGGAATGGGCCTTTTCGCCGAGGCTGCTTTTCGGGCGGGATGACCTCGCTGACGAGCAGGCTGAAGAGATTCTGGCGGTCCAGCCGGCGAATGAGCACGCCGTTCTTGGCCAGGGAGATGATGCCGCTCTCCTCGCTGACCACCACGATGATGGCGTCGGAGTTTTCGCTGAGGCCCAGCGCGCTGCGGTGGCGCGTGCCCATGTCGCGGCTTATCTCCAGGTTGTTGGACAGCGGCAAAAAGCAGGCGGCCGCCTCGATGCGCCCCTCCCGCAGCACGGCGGCGCCGTCGTGCAGGGGGGTGCCCTCGTAGAAGATGGTGGCCAGTGTCTCCACGTTCACGTCGCTGTGCAGCTCGGTGCCGGTGCGGATGATCTCGTTGAGGTTGGTGCGGCGCTCCAGCACGATGAGCGCGCCGGTGCGCTCTTCCGCCATGCGCTCGGCGGCGTCGCACACGGCCACGATGGCCTTCTGCCAGCGGGTCTTCAGGGCGTCCTCCATGGTGGGCGGGCGGATGAACTTGGACAACGCCGAGTTCACGCTGCCCACCTGCTCGATGGCGCGGCGCAGCTCTGGCTGGAAAACCACCGCCAGCACCACGATGCCGAAGTTCATGATGGCCTGCAGCAAAAAGGAGAGCGTGCGCATGGTGGCCACCTCGGCCACCATGTAAAAGACCAGCAAAAAGCAGATGCCCTTGACGATCTGCGAGGCGCGGGTGTTGCGCACCAGAATGATGAGCTCGTAGATGAGGAAGGCGACGATGAGGATGTCGAACAGGTCGGTGAAACGCAGTTCGTCGAACAGGACATCCAGCTTGCCCGTGATGTCGCGGAAAATATCGTCCAGCCACGCCTGCAACGCAAACCCCTCCTTCCCATGTTCTTAACGATTTATTATAGCATAATAGGCGCAAACCCGCAACCGGCCGGGCTTTTTAGCGCCTGGTGCACAGCAGCGCCACACAGTGGGCGGCCACGCCCTGCCGCTGCCCGGTGAAGCCCAGGCCCTCCTCGGTGGTGGCCTTCACGCTGACCGCCTGCACCGCGATGCCCAGCGCGGCCGCCAGGCGCTGCCGCATGGCCGGGATGTGCGGCGCAAGCTTGGGCGCCTGGCACACCAGGGTGGCGTCCACGTTGGCCACCCGCCAGCCGGCGGCAGCCACCTTTTCGGCCAGCAGGGCCAGCAATTTTATGCTGTCTGCGTCTTTATAGGCGGGGTCGGTGTCCGGGAAATGGGCGCCGATGTCCCCCAGCGCCGCCGCGCCCAGAATGGCGTCCGACACCGCGTGGGCCAGCACGTCGGCGTCGGAGTGGCCCAGCAGGCCCGCCGTGTGCGGCACGGCCACGCCGCCAAGGATGAGCGGGCGGCCTTCTTCGAAGCGGTGCACGTCGTAGCCGTGGCCCACGCGGAAGGCGGCGGGCAGGTCGGCGGGCGTGGTGATCTTCACATTGGTCTCTTCTCCGGGCACCAGAACCACTTCCTTTCCGGCTTGTTCCATCACCATGCAGTCGTCGGTGAGGGCGGGCCACTCGGCCGCCGGGATGGCGGAAAGCGCCGCCAGATAGGCCGCGCGGGCAAACACCTGCGGCGTTTGCACCGCCACCAGCCCCGCGCGCGGCACGGTGCCCTGCACGGCGCCGCCGTTTTCGCGCTTGATGGTGTCTGTGACGGGCACGGCGGGCGCGGCGGCCCCGCTGTGCGCGGCGGCCTGCACCACGCGGGTGATGAGCTGCGCCGAGACGAAAGGGCGGGCGGCGTCGTGGATGGCAACGAGGTCGGCCTTTGCGGCGGCCACGCCCGCCGCCACCGAGGCCGCGCGCGTGGCCCCGCCGGGCACCGGCCGCCACGGCTTTTGCGGCGGGTGCGCCTCCAGCAAGTCCCGCACGGCGTCGCTGCCCGGGCGCGTCACCACAACAAGGCTGTCCACCAGCGGGTGGGCGCCCAGCGCGTGCACCGCGTGCAGCAGCACCGGGGCGCCGTCTATCGGGTGCAGCAGCTTGTCAAAGCCCATGCGGCTGGAGGCGCCGGCGGCCACGACGACGGCCGCCACCGTTTGCCCGTTCACCATAAAGGCCGCCTCCCTTCGCGCGGGTGCGGGGACAAGAAATCCCCTGTTTTTTGGCTCATTATTAGTATTATAGTTTCTATGGGCATAAAAAGTCCAGACCAAGATGTAAAAGCGGGCACAGAAATGCCAAAAAGTGTCATTCGCCTCTTGCAAAATACACTGAATTGGTATACATTATAGACAGAAGATCACTTTTTGCGATGGAGCGGATGTTCGTTCTGCGCAAAACCACACCCACCTTGGCCGCACGAACACCCGGGAGGCAACGATGCAGACCACCAAATTTGACGTGACCGGCATGAGCTGCGCGGCCTGCGCGGCCAACATAGAGAAAACCGTGAACAAGCTGCCCGGCGTGGAGAACGCGCAGGTGAACCTGCTGGCCAACAGCATGGTGGCCAGCTATGACGACGCCATGGTGGACGCCGCCGCGATAGCCGGCGCGGTGGAAAAGGCGGGCTACGGCGCCGTGCCCAAAACCAGTGGCGCGCAGAAGGGCGCCGCAAAACCCGCGCAGGAAAACCCCGCCAAGGCCGAGCTGGCCGGCATGAAGCGGCGGTTCATCACGTCGCTGTGCTTTTTGCTGCCGCTGATGTACGTGAGCATGGGGCACATGGTGGGCCTGCCGCTGCCCGGCTTTTTGGCCGGCGTGGAGAACGGCGTGTCCTTTGCGCTCACCCAGCTGCTGCTCACCCTGCCCATCGTGCTGGTGAACCACAAGTATTTCACCGGCGGCTTTCGCGCGCTGGTGCGGCGCACGCCCAACATGGACAGCCTCATTGCGCTGGGCGCCAGCGCCTCGCTGGCCTATGGGCTGTTTGCGCTGTACCGCATGTCCTGGGGGCTGGGCCACGGCGACACCGCACTGGTGCAGCACTACCTGCACGAGCTGTATTTTGAGAGCGCGGCCATGATCTTGACGCTGATCACTTTGGGCAAGACGCTGGAGGCCGTGAGCAAGGGGCGCACCGGCGCGGCCATCAGCGCGCTGCTGGACCTGGCGCCCAAGACCGCCCTGCTGGTGCGGGACGGCGAAGAGGTGGAGGTGCCGCTGGAGGCGGTGGCCGCCGGGGACGTGCTGGCGGTGAAGCCGGGCGCGCGCGTGCCGGTGGACGGCGAGGTGCTGGCCGGCACCAGCGCGGTGGACGAGAGCGCCCTGACGGGCGAGAGCATGCCGGTGGAAAAAGGGCCAGGCGACTGCGTGACCGGCGCCACCGTGAACACCAGC
>JBFXKS010000037.1:0-10559 GCA_050173515.1 Oscillospiraceae bacterium
CATGTCTTCGTCTTTGGTCACGTCGGCGGGCACGCCCATGGCCTTGGCGCCCATGCCCTCCAGCTCGGCCACCATCTTCGCGCAGTCGGCCTCGGTGCGGGCCGACACCGCCACGCTGGCCCCGTAGGCCGCCAGCACGATGGCGATGCCCCGCCCGATGCCCTTGGTGCCGCCCGTGACGATGGCCACCTTGCCCGTCAGATCGAAACTGGGGATCGTGATCCCGTTCACTTCCCTTTCCATTCCTTACCTCCTTATGTTTTGCCCGGCCGCCCAGGGGCGGCCTTTTCTCACCTCAAAAATATCAGGCCTCCTCCAGCACCCACACGTGGTGGCTGCCAAAGCCGCGCCACGCCAATGCATTGGCGTGGGTGTCCACCGCGATGTCCAGCCGCATGCTCTTGATGGCGCTGCCCGAGTCCTCCACCCGGCGCACGCCCACGCCCTCGACGTACAGCCAGGTGCCCGGGGGCAGCAGGTTCCAATCCGCCGCGGCGGTGAGGCCCGGGGTGGGCACGGTGCCCGACGCCGTGACGCCGTTGCCGCCGCAGATATGGGGGTAGACCTCGCAGCAGTAGGCCGTGTTGTGGAAGGCCCCGGCATAGCGCGGGGCCACTGTGTCCGGCAGGCCCACGCCCAGTGCTGCCACCCGCTCCATCTCGGCCACCAGCACCGCCTCGTCCAGCGGCGGCGTGCTGTCGTCGGCCACGGTGCGCAGCGGGCCCGCCTCGGGCTGCTGGGCCTGTGGGGCGGCCAGTGTGTAGGGCGCGATGCGCTCGGCCGGGGCCAGCGGCTCCGGCGCCTCGGCGGCCAGCGGCGCAGATGGGCTGCGCACGGCGGCCGCCGCCGCCACAGCGGGCGCGGCCACCACGGCCTGCGCCTCCACCGGCCCCGCGGCCGACACGCTGTACAGCCGGGTACCGTAGGCAAACACAAAAAAGGCGCAGACAGACAGCGCCGACAGGCCATAGATGGCCAGTTTGGCAACCCGCTCCCCGGCTGCGCTGCGCCGCATGCCTCCGCCCCGCTTTCTGCAAAAGAAAATGTATGACCACTATACCACAAACGCCGCCCCCTTGAAAAGAGACGGCGCTAAAACCGGGCAGGGCCTGCTTTTTGAAAAACAGGCCTGCCCGGCTCCAAACAGGCGACGCTGCGCGGGAAAGGCTGTGGGGCCCATGAACGCCGGCGGCGCCTGTGTATGGCGGTTTTTTATGCGGCGGGCGGCAACACGCTGATGGAATCGTCACCATCGCCCACCGGGCCGGAAACCGTCTCAGAGGTGTCCGGCTCTGCGGCGGGCCCGGTGCCCGGCCAGTCGCCCTCCTGCTCCAGCCACTCGCGCTCCGCCGGGTCCACATAGCGCTCCCCGGCAGGGTACCAGTGCTCCTTTTGCACCAGCTCGGCCAGGCGGCCGCGGTTGTCCTGCCATTCATAGCGGTAGGTCAGGTTCAGCGCGTAGCGTTCCGCGCCCATGGGGCCATCACCGCCGGCCGGCCCCGCGCCGAAAACTTGGACATAGTCGATGTGGGACACCAGCGGCGTCAGCGCCTGTAGGGCCTTTTCGCACACGTCGGCAAAGGCCGCCTGGCTGGTGTAGGTGCCGCCCAGGTCCATCCACAGCTGCACCGTCTGCCGGGGCGAAAGCTGTTTGGGGTCCCCGGACGGGGTGACGGCCTCGTAATCATGGGCAAAGGTGTCCAGCTGCCAGCGCATGCTGGTGTAGGCTACCCCGGCGCCGTCCAGCGCCGCACGCCCGCTCTCGTTCAGCGTCTCCACGGCCCGGGCGTTCAGCTCGCTGCCCCGGGTGTGGGCGTAATACACGTCGCCGCCCACGCTGGCCACGATGCTGCCCCCGATGAGCAGCAGGCTGAGAAAGACGCTGAGGATGTCGAAGCGCAGCTTGTCTGTTTTGTACAGGAAGTTCGCCACCAGCAGCTCGATGCCCAGCAGCACCAGCACCACCGGCGCGAACCGCGCGATGGCCGCAACGCTGATGGCCGAGATGAACAGGCGCAAAATGAGCAGCACGCCCACCGCGATGAGGCAGAGCGCCATGGTGAAGGTGCCCACCCGGCGCTTGCGCTGTGGCGGCTCCAGCGGCTCGGGCGGCGGGCCCGGCTTGGGCGCGGGCGCCACAGCCACAGGCGGCGCTGCGGGCGGGGCGTTCCCGGTCGGGTAGGTGCCCGGCGGCGGGGTGAACTCCTGCCGTGGGCCGGGCGGCGGCGGGAGCGGCGGCACCTGGCCGACAGGGTTCTGGTTCATCACGCCGCCTCCTTTCCGTTCACGCGCCCGGCACCCAGCAGCACCAGCAGGCCCAGCAGCGCACCGGCCAGCAAAAGCCCCTTGAAAAGCAGCCGGCCGATGCGGCGCGGGCGGTAGGGCTGGGAGTCCTCAATGGCGGTACACAGGGGGTCACGCACGGGGCTCACCTCCCCCAAAATCGATGTCGTCGTCGGGCGGCGTTTTCTTGCGGCTGCTCAGCATCCAGATGCCCAGCAGGATGACCGCGACGCCGACGGCAAGGGCCGGCAGGCGGTTGATCCAGTTGGCCAGGGTGGGCGCATACTGGTAGATGGCCCAGTACAGGTTGTCCCACAGGGTGTTGTACAGGATGATGGCGCCGACGGCGATGAGCCCGATGCCCAGCACCTTGCCGCCCCGGGCGCTCTCCATCAACCGCACGGCGCGGCCGCCGTCCTGAAAAAGGGAGGCCGGCAGGTAGTTGTCTGCAAAGGCGGCACGCTGCTGGGGCGACAGGGAACGGATGTTGAAGGTGTCGAAGAAGCTGTAGGCCCAGATGACCGGCAGCACCACCAAAATGTAGCCGATGCGGATGAAGGCGGACACGCCGATGAAGGCGCAAAACCAGAACATCAGCGAAAAGCCCCGCCGCATATAGCCCTGGTACATCTGCCCGCAGCCCGGCACAAGGGCACAGCAGAAGGTCAAAAATTGGTTCTTTTTCATCATGAATCTCTCCCTTTATGGATTATGCGGCCCTGCGCTGGCTGTCGTCTTCCGGCGGGGCGGTGCTGTTGGACGGAGTGGCCTGCCCGGTGTCTTCCTGCCGGCGGGCGCGCGGCTGGCGGCGCTCGGGCTGGGGCGGGTCTGGGGCTTCGGGTGCCACGGCCTCGGGCACCATGTTGTCGAAAAAGGCCTGCAGCCCGCCCGCCACGTTTCCAAAGGCGGCCCCCACGCGCGCGCCGATGCCCGCTGTCTCTTCGTCTGTCACATCATCGGCCCCGGCTGCCGCCTGTGCGTCCCCGGCGGCCGCCTGAGGGGCATTCTGCGCCTGCTGGGCGCGGCCGCCCAGCACCGCCGAGCCACCCAGCCACATGCCCACCGCCAGCACGGCGGCCGCGGCCACTGTGGCGTAGCGGCTGAACACGATGCGCACGGCGCGGCGGTGGATGCGCTGCATGACACTTTTTTGCAGCGGCTGCTCGGGCACCAGCAGCTCGCCTTTGTCCAGCAGCTGCGTGTAGCGCATCAGGCAGGCATCGCAAAAGCCCAAATGCTCGCTGGCCTCCAGGCTCTGTATCTCAGAGAGCCCGCCGTCTATCAGGGAACGCAGGCCCTCGTCGGTCAAGTGTCCGTTTTCGTGGAACAGTTCCATCAGGGCCCACCTCCTTTCAGTTTCTCCTGTAGCTGGCGCTTGGCGCGCCATATCTGCGTGTGCACGGTCTTGGGTGGCCGCTCCAGCCGTTTCGAGATCTCGTCCACCGAGAACTCCTGCAAAAAATAGAGCACGGCCACCTGGTGGTAGGGTTCCTTCAGTGCGCGGATGTCTGCCTCGATCGCCAGCACGCCCTCCCGCTCCAGCGTCAGGTCCTCCGGCAGCTCCTGCTTGGAAAACAGCACGTCGCCGCTCTCGGGCAGGGTGGTGTCGTCGGCCGCCAGCACACGCCGGTTGTAGGCGCTTTTCAGGAAATCTTTGGCCTTGTTGGTGGCAATGCGGGCCAGCCACGGCTTTTCGTTGCCCGCCGGGCAGGAGGCCAGATGGCTGTAGGCGGAGAGGAAGGTCTCCTGCGCCAGGTCCTGCGCGGTGTGGTGGTTTTTGGTGAACTGGTAGCAGATGGTGTAGACCAGCCGCTCGTATTGCCCGACCATCTCGTTGAATTGCCGGTCATTCATACACCTGTGCCCACCACCTTTCCCCAAGAGAGCGCCCGGCGCCCTCTTCCCACACTGACAGTACGACATACGTTCCAACATTTCTTCAAAAAACACAATAGCCATCCGCAAATGGGATGGCAGGGTGCGTAAGCACGAGCGATGGCTTGGCGAAGCCAAACATCGCGAACCCGCGCCCGGCGAGCGGAGCGGCGCAGCCGCGAACGGGAGCCGCAAGAGCGGGCGAAGCCTGCGAGGCGTGGGCAGGGTGCTTTAGCACTGCTTTTGGCTTGTGAGCGTAGCGAACAAACATCGCTTGCATCCCCTTGGGGAAAAGCACACCGCCGCAGCCCGAACGGCCCCAAGGCGCGTGAGGGCTGGGAGCGAAGCGACCGCGGCGGGAGGGTGCATAAGCACGAGCGATGGCTTGTGCGGATTGGGAGCTAAAAGCAGGGCGATGACCTTACTTTTGGACCCACCCAAAAGTAACAAAAGGTGGCCGGAACCTTGCGATGGTTCCGGACCTCCGCACGCTATATGTCGCACGACCTGTGAAACAGACAACAGTTCTTAATAACATGTCTGTTTCACTGTCGGTTGTGCCATTTGAATGAAGGGCACCGGCCGAAGCCGTAAGGCGAGGGCTGGGAGCAAAGTGACCGCGGCGGGAGGGTGCGAAGCACGAGCGATGGCTTGCGAGAGCAGCGAGCAAACATCGTGAACCCGCGCCCGGCGAGCGGAGCGGCGCAGCCGCGAACGGGAGCCGCAAAAGCGGGCGAAGCCTGCGAGGCGTGGGAAGGGTGCGCAAGCCATCGCTCGTGCTCGGCCCAGAAGCCTACGCCTCAAACAATCAAGCTGCGGCCGGTCATCTCCACCGGCTGCGGCAGGCCCATCAGCTGCAGCAGGGTGGGGGCCAAATCGGCCAGCACGCCGTCTTTTCGCAGCGTCACGTCGCCCGCGCCGATGACGACCAGCGGCACGGGGTTGGTGGTGTGGGCGGTGAAGGGGCTGCCGTCGGGCTCCGTCATCTGGTCGGCGTTGCCGTGGTCGGCGGTCAGCAGCACGGCGCCGCCCTCTTCCAGCACCGCATCGATCACCCGCCCGGCCGCTGCGTCCACGGCCTCCACCGCGCGGCGCGCGGCATCAAACACCCCGGTGTGGCCCACCATGTCGCAGTTGGCGAAATTCAGCACGATCACGTCGTATTTTCCAGAGTGGATGCGCTGCACACAGGCGTCGGCCACCTCGGGCGCGCTCATCTCGGGTTTCAGGTCGTAGGTGGCCACCTTGGGGCTGGGCACCAATACCCGGTCCTCCCCAGGGAAGGGCGCCTCCACGCCGCCATTGAAGAAAAAGGTCACATGGGCGTATTTTTCCGTCTCTGCAATGCGCAGCTGGGTCTTGCCGTTGGCGGCCAGGTACGCGCCGAACACGTTGTCCAAATTGGCCGGCGGGAAGGCCACCAGCACGTTGGGCATGGTGGCGTCGTACTGGGTGAAGCACACATAGCACAGCTGCGGCCGCCCGCCTTTGCGCGCGAAACCGTCGAACGCGTCGTCCACAAAGGCGCGCGTGATCTCCCGTGCGCGGTCGGGCCGGAAGTTGAAAAACACCAGGCTGTCGCCGCTTTGTATGCGCCCACCGGCGCAGGTGACGGCCGGCACCACGAACTCATCGGTCACGCCGGCGGCGTAGCTGTCCCGCATCACCTGTGCGGGCTCGCCCGTGGCGCCCTCGCCGTATACAAAGGCCGCATAGGCTTTTTCCACGCGCTCCCAGCGGTTGTCGCGGTCCATGGCGTAATAGCGCCCGGCGATGGTGGCGATCTGCCCCACACCCAGCGCGTCCATCTGCTGTTGCAGTTGCTCCACAAAACCCAGCCCGCTCTCGGGCGGCACGTCGCGCCCGTCGGTGATGGCGTGCACATACACCCGCTGCAGCCCGTGGCGTTTTGCCAGCTGCAAAAGGGCGTACAGGTGGCTGTTGTGGCTGTGCACGCCGCCGTCGGACAACAGGCCCACGAGGTGCAGTGCACCGCCACTCTCTTTGGCGCGCATCACCGCCGTCACCAGCGCCTCGTTCTCAAAAAAGTCGCCATCGGCTATGGCCTTCGAGATACGCGTGAGCTCCTGGTACACCACACGCCCGGCGCCGATGTTGGTGTGGCCCACCTCGCTGTTGCCCATCTGGCCGTCGGGCAGGCCCACGTCCAGCCCCGACGCACCCAGCAGCGTGTGCGGGTAGTGCGCGAAAAAGTGGTCCAGCCGCGGGGTGCTGGCCGCGGCGATGGCGTTGCCCTCGGTCTCGGGGCGGTGGCCGAAGCCATCCAGGATACACAGCATCACAGGTTTCATCATCTATTACTTCCTTTGGCAAGTGTTACCGCAAGACGACAGGCCACCGGTGCCGGCGGCCTGTGTGCCTTTGCTTTTAAATAGTGCCGCTCAGCGGCTGGCCGCCTTCACGATGGCGGCGAAGTCGTCCGGCTTCAGGCTGGCCCCGCCGATGAGCCCACCGTCCACGTTGGGCATGTCCAGCAGTTCCTCGGCGTTGGCGGCGTTCATGCTGCCACCGTACTGCACGGTCACGCCGTCGGCCACCGTTTGGCCGTACAGCTCGGCCAGCAGGCGGCGAATGGCCGCGCACACCTCTTCCGCCTGCTGGGCGGTGGCGGTGCGCCCGGTGCCGATGGCCCATACCGGCTCGTACGCGATGATCACCTGGCGCATCTGCGCCTCGGTGATGCCCATCAGCGCGATGCGCGTCTGCAGGCGGATGAGGTCCTCGGTGATGCCCTGCTCGCGCTGGGCCAGGTTTTCGCCCACGCAGATGATGGCGGTGAGCCCGGCGCCGATGGCGGCGCGGGCGCGCTTGTTCACGGTCTCGTCCGTCTCGCCGAAATACTGCCGGCGCTCGCTGTGGCCCACAATGGCGTACTGCACGCCGATGGACAGCAGCATGTCGGCCGACACCTCGCCGGTGAAGGCGCCGCTCGGCTCGAAATGCACGTTCTGGGCGCCCACCTCGATGCGGGTGCCGCGGGTTTTTTCCACGGCCAGCTGCAGGTCTACAAACGGCGGGCACACCACCACGGCGCAGCGCGCGTCGGCCACCACAGAGGCCAGTTCATCCAGCAGCGCCGCGGCCTCGGCCGGGTTTTTGTTCATCTTCCAGTTTCCGGCTATCACCGTCCGGCTCTTTTGCATGTCCATGCCATTCCCCTCACTTTTCGCTTGTGTTTTATCCGCGCGCGGTGGCCTATTTGTCCTGGATGCAGGCGATGCCGGGCAGCTCTTTGCCCTCCAAAAACTCCAGGCTGGCGCCCCCGCCGGTGCTGATGTGGGTCATTTTGTCCGCAAGGCCCAGCTGGGCCACCGCCGCCGCGCTGTCTCCGCCGCCGATCACCGTCACCGCGTCGGCCTCGGCCATGGCGGTGGCCACCGCCAGCGTGCCCTGGCTCAGCGCCGGGTTTTCAAACACGCCCATGGGCCCGTTCCACACCACCGTTTTGGCGGCCTTTATGGCCCCGGCAAAGGCGGCGCAGGTGGCCGGCCCGATGTCGAGGCCCATGGTGCCGGCCGGAATGGCATCCACGCCCACGGTGCGGGTGTCTATCGCGGCGTCTATGGGCTCGGGGAAGGCGTCTGCCACCACCGTGTCCACCGGCAAGAGCAGGTTCACCTTTTTCTCCTCGGCCAGTTTCAGCATCTTGCTGCAATAGTCCAGCTTTTCGTCGTCCACCAGGCTCTTGCCCACCTCATGGCCCTGCGCTTTCAAAAAGGTGTAGGCCATGCCGCCGCCGATGAGCAGCGTGTCCACCTTGCCCAGCAGGTTTTCGATCACCAGCAGCTTGTCGGTGATCTTGGCCCCGCCCAGAATGGCCACCAGCGGGCGCACCGGGCTGTTCACGGCGTTGCCCAGATACTCTATCTCGCGGGCCATCAAATAGCCGATGGCCGTGACGGGCACATAGTCTGCCACGCCTGCGGTGGAGCAGTGGGCCCGGTGGGCCGAGCCAAAGGCGTCGTTCACATACACCTCGCACAGGCTGGCCAGCTCTTTACTGAACACCGGGTCGTTCTTGGTCTCCTCTTTGCGGAAGCGCACATTTTGCAGCAGCACCACGTCGCCATCCTGCATGGCGTCCACCGCGGTGCGGGCTTTTTCGCCCACCACCTCGGCGTCGTCGGCAAACACCACCGGCTGCCCCAGCAGCTCGCCCAGGCGCTCGCCGCAGGCCGCCAGGCTGAACTTGGGCTCCGGCTCTTTCGGCTTGCCCAAATGGCTGCACAAAATCAGCCGGCCGTCCTTTTCCATCAGCTTTTTCAGCGTGGGCAGCACGGCCCGGATGCGCGTGTCGTCGGTGATCTCGCCGTCCTTCATCGGCACATTGAAATCCACCCGCACCAGCACCCGTTTTCCCGCCACATCGATATCGTCTATCGTCTTTTTGCCAAGGCTCATATTTTGCCGTCCTTTCTCGTGCAAAAATCACGTACTAAAATTCATAAAATGGCGACACTTGGCCACAAAAGCCCCCGCCAAAACAATTATATCGCCGCATGGGCCCGCGCGCAAGCGCCCCGTGAAAAAATTGACGAACTATTCACATTTGTTTGGCCGGGGTCCCTATGCCGGGTAGTCCAGCTGCATCAGCCACCACAGGCCCAGAATATAGATCTTCAGCGCGGTGAGCAGGGCCTGCAGCGAGGCGCCCTCGTTGGGGCCGTGCTCGGCGCCGGCAAAATCGGGCTGGGGAATGTGACGGTCTTGCGGGCCATAGCTGACCGCCCGCAAAAAGTGGCGGGCATAGGTGCCGCCGCCCATGGTGAAGGGCTTTGCCTCGTGGCCGCTCACCTCGCTGTAGGCGTTCAGCAGTGCCTGGATGGGCGGGGCGTCCGGCGGGATATAAAACGGCGCGTCGATGCGCTCGGCGGCAAAGCTGGCGCCGTGCTTTTCGCCCTCGGCGGCCAACGCCGCCACCAGGGCGTCGCCCGTGGTGCTGGTGGGGTAGCGGATGTCCACGCTTTGCCCAAGGCGGCCGTCTTCCAGCTTCACCACGCCGCCGTTGCAGGTGAGCGCCCCAAAGACCTCGTCCTCGCAGGCGATGCCCAGCCCGCTGCCGTCGGAGTGGTCGTGCAGCCGGCGCATCAGCTCCAAAAAGCGGATTTCGCTCTCGCTGCACAGGTGGTTGTCCAGCAGGTAGCCCACCAGCACGCCAATGGCGTTCAGCGTGCCTTCCGGCTTGGCCGCGTGCCCGCTGATGCCACTGGCCGAAAGCCGCGCGTGGCCGTTTTCCTCGGTGATGGTGATGCGTTCGGCCGCGGGCAGGCCGGCGGGGTCGGCATCCAGCAGGCAGCTGGCGTTGCCCGCGATCACGTTGGGGGCGTCGCCGGTGTCGAACGCCAGCAGCGTGCCCTGCACCGGCCCCGAAGTGTACCAGCCCAGAAAGTTGCCCTTCTCGCCGTTGCACAGCGGGAAGGAGGCATCCGGCGAAAAGCAGAACAACGGCTGGGGGTTGTCTTCGAAGTAATAGGGCAAGTCGCCCATGCCGGACTCCTCGTTGCAGCCCAACAGCACCCGCAGCTCGTATTGCAGCGGCACGCCCAGCTCTTTGAAGAACTTGGCGGCGTACAGGCACAGCACGGCGGGGCCCTTGTCGTCGCTGACGCCGCGGCCCAGCAGCCAGCCGTCGCGCTCGCGCATGGTGAAGGCGTCGCCGCTCCAGCCCTCGCCGGCGGGCACCACGTCCACGTGGGCAATGGTGGCGATGTGCCCGCGCTCTTCGCCCGGCAGGCTGGCCCAGCCCACATAGCCGTCGCCGTCGCAGGTGTCAAGGCCCATGCCCGCTGCGATGTCCAGCGCCACGTCCAGCGCCTGGCGCACCGCCGGGCCAAAGGGCGCACCGGGCGCGGCCGGGGCCAGCACGCTGGGCACGGCCACCAGGCGGGCAATGTCGGCCACGATTTTTTCTTCGTTCAGGGCGATAAAGTCGTCTATTTTCTCCAGCAGTTCCCGGTCGGTCATATAAAACACCTCGCCTTGCCAAAAGTTGGCCTTATTGATATTAATCCTTATCATAACACACCCCGCAGCGCCCGGCAAAACCCGACGGGTTTCGCCGATGGCAAATGGCACTTTTCACCAGTAAATCCATTTGGAAAGGGCGAATTCTTGGCAGAGCACCAAAAGCGGGCGCGGGGCTTGCGTGGGGGCTTTACACGATGCTATAATGGGCACGAAATGGGAAATCAAACTGGCAAAAAGGTGGGCGCCTGGGGGCGTCCGGAAGTGGGAGTAGTATTATGACAGTATTCAACGCGATCACCCTGTTCGGCGGCGTGGCCCTGTTCCTTTACGGCATGAACGTGATGGGCGGCGGCCTGGAAAAACTGGCGGGCGGCAAGGCCCAGGTCGTTCTGCAAAAGATGACGTCCTCCATT
>JBFXKS010000038.1:0-10321 GCA_050173515.1 Oscillospiraceae bacterium
CTGGTGGCTGACGCAGATGCGCCCGCCGCCGATTTTCGGCACGTTCACATCGGGCAGGTTCACGCTGTTCACAATGTTTCCGATCAGCAGGTATTCGCGCAGCTGGTCGGCGGCCATCACCGCACAGTTCTCCTCGCTCTCCGGCGTGGAGGCCCCCAGGTGCGGGATACACACCACGCCCGGCTCGCCGATCAATGCGTCGTCGGGGAAGTCGGTGACATAGCAGGCGATGCGCCCGTTGCGCAGCGCCGCCACCAGCGCCGCCGTGTCCACCAGCTCGCCCCGGGCAAAGTTCAAAATGCGCGCGCCCTGCTTCATCTGGGCCAGCGTCTCTTTGTTGATGATGCCCCGCGTGCTGTCGTTCACCGGCATGTGCAGCGTGATGTAGTCGGCGTTGTGGATCACCTCCGACAAGGTGACGCTGTGGATGACGCTGCGCGAGAGGTTCCAGGCCGACTCCACGGAGATGTACGGGTCGTAGCCCAGCACCTCCATGTGCAGGTGGGTGGCCATGTTGGCCACCTTCACGCCAATGGCCCCCAGGCCGATGACGCCCAGCGTCTTGCCCTCCAGCTCCGGCCCGGCAAACTTGTTTTTGCCTTTTTCCACCAGGGACCCCAGCTTCTCGCCCTCGCCCTTCAGGCCCTGCAGCCACTCCATGCCGCCGGCCACATTGCGGCTGGCCAGCACCAGCCCGCCCAGCACCAGCTCCTTCACGGCGTTGGCGTTGGCCCCCGGCGTGTTGAACACCACGATGCCCTTTTCGGTGCAGCGCTCGATGGGGATGTTGTTGGTGCCGGCGCCCGCCCGCGCAATGGCCAAAAGGCTGCCGGGCAGCTGGGCCTCCAGCATGTCGGCGCTGCGCACCAAAATGCCCTGCGGCGCCTCGCAGTGTTCCTCGTCCACTATCTGAAACAGCGAGGCGGGCAGGCGCGCCAGCCCCTTTGGTGAAATGCTGTTCAGTGTTTCTATGGTATACATCTAGGCCCCTCCGTTTTCCCGGGCAAACCGTTTCATATATTTCACCAGCGCCTGCACGCCCGCTTTGGGCATGGCGTTGTAGATGGACGCGCGCATGCCGCCCACCAGGCGGTGCCCCTTGATGTTCACCAGGCCCTCCTTCTGGGCCCCGGCGCAGAAAGCTTCGTCCAGCGCCTTGTCCGGCGCGGTGAAGGTCACGTTCATCATGCTGCGGTAGGGCTTTTCCACCGGCGCGGTGTAAAAGCGCTGGTCATCCAGATAGTCGTACAGCAACGCGGCCTTCTCTTCGTTCAGCGCTTTCATCGCCGCAAGGCCCCCCACCTCTTCCTCTATCCACTGCAGGGTGAGGCCCGTCATGTAGATGCACCAGCAGGGCGGCGTGTTGTACATGCTGTCGGCGTCTATCAGCGTCTTATAGTTCAGCATGGCCGGGGTGTTCTCTGGGGCTTTGCCCAGCAGCTCCTCGCGCACCACCACAATGGCCATGCCCGCCGGGGCCACGTTCTTCTGCACGCCGAAGTAGATGAGCCCGTAGCGGCTCACGTCCACCGGCTCGCTGAGGATGCAGCTGCTCAGATCGGCCACCAGCGGCGCGGTGGTGCGCGGCAGCTGCGCAAAGCGCGAGCCGAAGATGGTGTTGTTCTGGCAGATGTGCACATAGCTGGCGTTCGGGCTCTCGGGCACGCCGGCCACGTCGGGGATATAGGTGAAGTTCCGGTCGGACGAATCGGCCACCACCGTGGCCTTGCCGTATTTGCGGCCCTCTTTCATCGCGTTGCCTGAAAAGTTGCCCGTCACCCAATAGTCGGCTTCGCCAGTGGTCATCAGGTTGGCCGGCACCATGTCGAACTGCAGGCTGGCGCCACCCTGGATGAACCCCACCTTGTAGCCCGCCGGGATGCCCATCACACGACGCAGGCGCGCCTCGGTGTCGGCGATGATCGCCTCGAACTCCGCGCTGCGGTGGCTCATCTCCATCACGCTCTGGCCGCTGGAACCATACTCCACCAGGTCTTTTTTGGCCTTTTCCAGCACCGGCAGCGGCAGCATGCTGGGCCCCGCGCTAAAGTTGTACACTCTCGCCATCGCTTCATCCCCCCTGTAAACTTTGCATAAGCACCCATGGGCCGCCCCCTGCGCCTCCACATGAAAAGGAACACGCCGGCGCGGGATCAAATCGGTGCTTCTGTTAAAGTATACCGCCAAGCGCTGCACCTTGGCAACTGACAAAGCGCTGAAAACACCCGCCCATGCCCGCCAAATTTAATGGCTTTCCACGGAAGGACTTTTTCGCCATTCGCAGGCAATGTGGCCCACGGCGGCCGCACCGCCCGCGCAAGCGCCGGCGATCCAGTCATTTTATTTTTTAAATTTAGACTATTTTACGCTATTTATTCCATCTCTCGGTCGCATTTCCAAAAAAATGCCAAATAAGTGTTGACAAACAATATTATACACCATATAATATTGTTGAAACCAGCAATGTTGTTTTCTTTATAACATTCGCTCAAGCACCCGCAAGGGGGGATGACGCCAGTGACTTTCAATACCGGGTCGGCGCTGATGGAGGCGCTGGTCCTCAGCGCTGTGGACCACAGCGACACCTACGGCTACAAGATCACCCAGGACGTGCGCAACGTGGTGGAGGTGAGCGAGAGCACGCTGTACCCAGTGCTGCGCCGCCTGCAAAAAGAGGGCTACCTGGCCGCCTACGACCAGGCCTTTGCCGGGCGCAACCGACGGTACTACACCATCACGCCGCAGGGCAAAAGCCACCTGGCGCTGTGCCGGGAAGAGTGGCAGGGCTACCGTGAAAGGATCGAGAATCTGCTGTTCGGAGGAATGCATGATGAATAAAGCCGAATTCTTACAGGCGCTGGAGGCGGGGCTCTCTGCGGCAAGCCCTGAAGAGCGGGTGGCCGCCCTGCAATATTACGGCGAATATCTGGACGAGGCCGGGCCCGAGCTGGAGCAGCAGGTGCTGGCCGAGCTGGGCAGCCCCCAAAAGGTGGCCGCCGACATCCTTGCCTCGCTGGGCATTGCCGCCGACGCGACCCCAGCCGAGCAGCCGCCTGCCGCGGCGGCCATGCCGCCGGAGCCGGGGCCCGCACCCGCGCCACAGGGGGCCGCGCCCGTGCACAACTTCCCGCCGCTGCCGCCCTTGCCCGCGGTGCGCACGGCCACGCCGCTGCCGCCGCCCGTTGGCGGCCAAGCCAAGGCCGGCTACAACGAAAACAATAGCAACGTCGCCAAGATCATCCTCATCATCCTGGTGGTCATTTGCCTGGCGCCGGTGCTGGGCGGGCTGCTGGCAGGCCTTGTGGGCCTTGCGGCGGGGCTGCTGGTGCTGTTCCTCGTCCCGCTCATCGTGGGCGTCTCGCTCGTCGCCGCCGGCATCGCCGCCGTTGTGGGCAGCAGCTTCCTGTTCGCCGGCGCCATGCCCTCGGGGCTGGTGAACCTCGGGCTGGGCCTTCTGTGCATCGGGCTGGGGCTGATGTGCTGCTATGCGGGCGGGGTGCTGCTGGGCCGCGTGCTGCCCCTGATCGTCCGCACGGTGGCCGGCGCCATCGGCCGCCTCTTCCGCAAGATATTCCCCGCGCGCACCAAGGTGGGCACGGAATAACACCCGGCATCTGCCCGCCGCATCCATCTCACACATATCCCCGGTTTGGAGGGTCTCTCTATGGCTAAAAAAATCGTCCTCATCATCTTTGGCAGCATCGCGCTGCTGGGCCTCGTCGTGGCCATCGTCGGCTTCGCCATGGGCGGGTGGCCCGGCAGCTACGACATCTCGCAGGGCCAGCTGGTTTACCGCGACCGCAACACCACCGTGCCGCTACGCCCGGTGCCCAGCTGGATGGCCGGCTGGAGCGCCGCCCGGGGCAACGAGATCTCTGAGAGCACCAGCTCTGGCCGCGTGTGGGAAGATGCGCCCAACTCCACCGTGGGCAGCCCTGGCATCGCCTCCGACGCCGTTACCTTCGACGACGCCGTGGCCGCCACCATCCACAAGCTGGAGATCGACATCGACGCCGGGTACGTGGTGGTGCAGCCGGGCGACACCTTCGCACTGCAGGTGAGCGGGCCCATGCAGTACCGCACCACCGTGGAAGAGGGCACCTGGGAGGTAAAGACCCACTACGACGGCCTGCGCTCGGTGTGGGACGCCGGCTGGAACCGCTACATCTTCAAAAACGGCGAGCACGACCTCACCACCACCTTCACCTTCACCGTGCCCGGCCACCTGGCGGAGTTTGAGCTGGAGCTGGGCATGGGCGAGGCCACTGTCACCGGCATTTCCGCCGGCGAGCTCAGCTGCCAAACCGACATGGGCAGCCTGGTGGTGCGGGACGTCTCTGCCACCGAGGCCGAGTTCCAGGTGGACATGGGCGGCATCGAGGCCACCGGCGTCACCGCCGACAACTGCGAGCTGACCGCCAACATGGGCGCCATCACCTTCATCGGCAGCGTGGCCGCCACGCTGGACGCCGAGTGCTCCATGGGCAGCATCACGGCCACCATGCCGCGCCCGGACGCCTACAGCTGGAAGGCCGATGTCAGCCTCGGCGGCATCACCATCGACGGTGTGGGCCGCGGCGGGCTGCACAGCAGCGGCAGCGGCGGCAACCCCAAGCTCACCCGGCCTTACTTCGATTTGGAGTGCGGGCTGGGCAGCATCGAGATCATTTTCGACTAGCACAGCGCGCATCACCCAAAAACCCGAAAGGAGCGTTCCCATGGAACCCAAACGCCTTTATAAAAGCAGCACCAACCGCATGATCGCCGGGGTATGCGGCGGCATCGCCGAATACTTCAACATAGACCCCACCCTCGTGCGCCTCATCGCCATCGTGCTGATGTTCGTCGGCGCCTTCATCGGCGGCGTCATCGCCTACCTCATCTGCGCCGCCATCATCCCCAGCGCCCCGGCGTAGAAAAGAACGCCACAAAAAAAGAAGCTGCCGTGCCCGGCGCATCCGCCGGCCCATGTGCAGCTTCTTTTCCATTTGACTCTAGTGGCTGTCGCCCCGCTGTTGCAGCAGCCGCTGCCACTCGTCCCACAGCTTTTGCGACAGGTCCACATAGTAGCGGTGCGGGAACTCGAAGCGCTTCACCTCGTCCCACAGCGTGTCCACCTGCTCGGCGCAAAAGCGCCGTGTCTCGTTCAGCGCCGGCGGCTCGTACACGCGCTGGCCGCCCACGTAGATGGGCTGGGACAGCAGCTTTGCGTGGCAGTTGTGATAGGTGCGGCGCTTCCAGGTCTGCAGCGGGTCGAACAGCGTGATGCCACCCGTGCAGTCGGGCACCTCGTCCCACATCGTGATATAGTCGGCCATCGCCTGGCCGCTGTCGTTGTCGTACAGGCGCCACAGCTTTTTCAGGTGTGGCACCGTGATCTTGTCCGCCGTCTCGCTCACCTTGATCACCGGCACATACCCTTCGCCCGCCTTCACCGCGGCCAGCTTGTACACCCCGCCAAACACCGGCGACGACTTTGAGGTGATCAGGTTCTCCCCAATGCCGAACAGGTCTACCTCGGCGCCCTGCAGCAGCAAGTCGCGCACCAGGTACTCGTCCAGCGAGTTGGACGCGCAGATGGGCGCGTCGGCGTAGCCCGCCGCCGCCAGCTGCCGCCGGGCCCGCTTCGAGAGATAGGCGATGTCGCCCGAGTCGATGCGGATGCCCTTCGGCTTGATGCCCCGCGGCTTCAGCACCTCGTCAAACACGCGGATGGCGTTGGGCACGCCGCTGTGCAGCGTGCTGTAGGTGTCCACCAGCAGCATGCAGTTCTCGGGGTACAGCTCGGCATACCGGCGGAATGCCTCGTACTCGCTGTCGAACATCTGCACCCAGCTGTGGGCCATCGTGCCCGACGACGGGATGCCGAACGCCTGCTCGGCCATCACGCAGCTGGTGGCCACACAGCCGCCCACATAGGCCGCGCGCGCGCCGTACAGCGCGCCGTCGTAGCCCTGGGCCCGCCGCGCGCCGAATTCCATCACCGGCCGGCCGGCGCACGCACGCACGATGCGGTTGGCCTTGGTGGCAATCAGGCTCTGGTGGTTCAGCGTCACCAGCAGCATCGTCTCTATCAGCTGCGCCTCTATGCTGGGCCCCTCCACCGTCAGCACCGGCTCACCGGGGAAAATGGGCGTGCCCTCCTTCACCGCCCACACGTTGCAGTGGAATTCGAAATCTCGCAGGTACTGCAAAAATTCCTCTGAAAAAATACCCTTATCGCGCAAAAACGCTATGTCTTCCTCGTCGAAGCCGAAGTTGTCGATCGCCTCGATGAACTGCTGCAGACCGGCGGCGATGGCAAAGCCCCCATCGTCCGGCGTTCTGCGGAAGAAGTAATCGAACACGGCCACCTTGTCCCGCATGCCCTCCTGCAGGTAGCCCATGCCCATCGTCAATTCGTACAGGTCGGTCATCATGGCCAAGTTCCGCTTGAATGGTTCCTGTCTGGTCATCGCCCTTCGCACCCCGTTTCACAAAGTCGGGCCCGCCGTCACCGGCCCTTTGTCCGTTTGTTGCCTGCGTTTTGCGGCGGGCGGGCCTGCTTTTCCGGCGGCGCCGGGCGCTGGGCCCCTGCCGCCGCGCGGGCCGCCGCCTGCCGCCGCTTTTTTTCGCGCCGCCGGTGCAGCAGCGCCACCAGCCCCGCATACAGCACCGCGGCCACCACCACCACGATGATGAGCACCCGCAGGTATAGCGAGGACAAGGCCTGCCCAGCGCGCTCCAGCAGGTACAGCGTGTTGTTGCGCTCCACGTCCTGGGCGGCCATCAGGTTGGCCTCGCCCACCGTTTGGCCCTCCAGCGTCAGCACCACCTTGCCCACCACCGCGCCCGCCTGCACGGGCGCCTCCAGATACTCCGGCAGCTCGTAATAGCGTTTCAGCTCGGTGTTCTTTGCCTCCACGGGCAGCAGCGCCTTGATGTCCCCGTCCGGCAGCAGGCGCACGGTGTCCTGCTTTGAGGAATACCGCACCCGTATCTCCTTCACCGCTTCGTCTGTGTCCAGCGCGGCGCGCACCTCCAGCGCCGTGAAGGCCCAGTCGTACAGCGCGGCCGTCTCGTACAGCGCGGGCCGCGCCTGGGCCGGCTGCAGCTCGGCGCCGATGGGGTCGGCCGCGTTCGGGCTGTTCAGCACCGCGCAGATATACTGCATGCCGTCCTTTTCGGCCATGGACACAAAATTCTGCCATTCGCCCAGGCTGCCCGTTTTGCCGGCCACCACACAGCCCGCCGTGCGCTTGAACGCGTTGTGGTAGGGGCTGCTTTTCACCAGCAGGCGGTTGGTGGTGTGGATATAGTACGGTGCCGCGTGCATCTCGTGGGCGGCCATCTCGTAGGTGGGCGTGGCCGCTATCTCCACCAGCTCCGGCCAGCTAAAAAACGCCAGGGCGATGAGCACCATGTCGCGCGCGGTGGTCACGTTCTCCTCCGAGAGCCCGTTCGGGTCGGCAAACACCGTGCCGGTGCAGCCCAGCAGCTCGGCCTTCGTGTTCATCTGGTACATGAAGTTGTCCAGGTACCCCGCGCCCACATAGTCGGCCAGCAGCAGCGCCGCCTCGTTGGCGCTGGGCAGCAGCGCCGCATACAGCAGCTCGCGCACGCTCAGCGTCTCGCCCTTGCGAATGTCTGCCGTAGAGGCGTTCTTGCCGTACAATTCGTCGTAGATCCACGTCTTGCCCGCCGAGCTCACCAGCTCGCTGTCCAGCGTGCCGCCGTAGCGCTGCACGCACTCCATCGTCAGAATGCAGGTCATCATCTTCACAACGCTGGCGCTCACCAGCGGCTCGTCCGCGTTTTTCTCGTACACCACCAGGCCTGTGTCCTCGCTCACCAGGCACACCCCGGCCGCCTGCGGCTCGAAGCCGGGGTCGAACAGCTTTCCGCCCTCCGCCTCGTCCGGCTCGGCTGCCGCCGCCTGCGAGGCGGCCCCGCTTGTGTCCTCGGCGCCGCTCGCGTCACTGCCCGCCGCCGAGGCCAGCACCCGCGCCGGGTAGGCGAAAACCAGGGCCAGCAGCAGCACACACACCGCCGCCCGCCCGGGCATTTTTCGCCAAACTCTGCTCATTCCACGCGGTCCTTCGCCTGCTTTATCGTCTCCTGCAGCTGCGCGGGCAGCGCGCGCTGCGTCGGCTTGTCCATGTCTTGCGTGTCCACCGGCGGCAGAAAGGCCACCCGCACCGTCACCGGCTTTTTCAGCACGCGGTAATCGTTGCCCTCCAGGCCCTTGTAGGTGCCCTCTATGGCCACCGGCACGATGGGCACGCCGGCCTTCCACGCGATGCGCACCGCGCCGGCCATGAAGGTGCCCATCTCGCTCGATTTCGAGCGCGTGCCCTCGGGGAAGATGATGAGCGACTTGCCGCTTTTCAGCAGCTCTTCGCCCTCGCGCAGCGTGGCCACCGAGGCGCGCGCGTCCCCGCGCGGCACAAACAGGCAGCCGATCAGCCGCATCCACCCGGCCAGCATGGGCACCTTGGCTATCTCCGAGCGCGCCAGCAAAGGCTGCGGCGGGTAGATGACGTTCAGCAGCACCGGGATGTCGATGAAGCTCTGGTGGTTGGCCGCATACACCACCGCGTCGCCCGCCGCCGGCAGGTTCTCGCGTCCGCGCACGTCCAGCTCTATCTTGATGTGATGCAGCAGCTTTTTCGTCCACTGCGCGCACTGCCTGGCCACCAGCGCGTCCTTCTCCGCCGTGCGGCCCTTTTTTTCCAGGCTGCGCGCGCGCCAGTAGGCCGGCATACGTGACACCAGGTACCCAAACAGCCAGATCACCCAGCCCAGCGTGCGTATCATATGCCCTGCCCCCTCACTGTGCGCCGTCCTGTAAATCGTCGCGCGTCACGTTCCTCAGCCATATCTTCTTGCGGTAGCGCCAGATGGTCAGCGGCAGCTTGATGAACTCGTCCAGCATGATGACGACGAACACCCACTTCACCGGCCAGCCCAGCACAAAGGCCGCCAGCGCGGCCAGCGGGATGCTGGTGAGCCACATGCCCGCCAAATCCAGAAACACGCCGAAGCCCGTGTCGCCCCCGCCGCGGAACACCCCCACCACCATGGTGGTCACCAGCGACTGCACCGGCACATACGCCGCCATCAAAAGCAGCACAAAGCCCAGATAGTCGGCCGCTTCGGGCCCCAGCTTCATCAGGTGCAGTATCAGCGGCCGCAAAATCAAGATCAGCACGCTGCCGCCAAGGCCCGTCCACAGCCCCATGCGCACCATCTTGCCGCCCATCTCGTCGGCCTCGGCGCGCTGCCCGGCGCCCAGCGCCTTGCCTATCAAAATGGCCGCCGCGTTGGCCACGCCAAAGGCCACCACCATGGCCAGCTGCCGCGTGACGCCCGCCACGGAGTTCGCCGCCACCGCCGCCGAGCCCATGTGCCCGATGATGACCGCGTTGGTGGCGATGGCCGTGCCCCACAAAAGCTCGTTCACGGTGGCCGGCATGGAGTAACGGATGAAGTCGCTGAACAGCGTGCGGTTCCAGTGTATATAGTCTTTGATGCGCATGCGCAGCACCTGGTTGCGCACGGCGTACACCGTCACGATGCACACCTCGATGACGCGCGCGATGGTGGTGGCCAGCGCCGCGCCCGCGGCGCCCATGGCCGGCGCGCCCAGCAGCCCGAAGATGAAGATGCTGTTCAGCACGATGTTGCTGAGCAGCGACACGCTGTACACCACGGTGGCCAGCATCACTTTCTCCACGCTGCGCATCACGTTCAGGTAGATGTTGGTGAAGCCCACGCACAGGTAGCTGGGCGCGATGAGCCGCAAATAGCGGATGCCCTGCTCGATGATGGCCTCTTCCGGCGTGAAGATGCGCATCAGGGCCCCGGGGATGAAGAACGCCGCCAGGGCGAACAGCAGCGCAATGGCCATGGAAAGGCGCAGCGTGATGGCCAGCACCTTCTCGATGGTGCGCACGTCGCCCTTGCCCCAGTACTGCGCGGTGAGCACCGAGGCCCCGCTGGCCAGCCCGAAGAAGATCAGCATCATCACGAACTGCACCTGCCCGGCCAGCGATGCCGCCGACAGCGCCACCTCGTCCACGCGCCCCAGCATCACCACGTCGGCGCTGCTCACGCCCACGTTTATCAGGTTTTGCACCGCCATGGGCAGCACCAGCGCGAACAGCGTTTTGTAAAAGGCGCGCCGGTCCAGCTTTCCGTTCACTTTCAGCTCTGCCACGTTTTGCTCTTGTCTCCCTCTTCATGCGCTTTGTGTTTGTCGGGGGCCGGCGGCAGGGCGTGCCGCTCTTTTCGGCCCATCCCATTATAGCCTGTCCGCCCCGCTTGCACAAGCTGGGCAAAA
>JBFXKS010000039.1:0-10305 GCA_050173515.1 Oscillospiraceae bacterium
CTCTTTGGGCAGGCGATCGCCAAACTTGGCATACAGCTCTTCGCAGCCGGCGGCGTCCTCCAGCCACAGGTCCTTGTCCACCGAAAGCAGCCCGCGCACGGTATCGAGCGTGACGTCGTCCAGGCCCTCCAGGTTGATGTCCTCGGCCTTGGGCAGGTAGCCGATGGGCGTCTCGTCGGCGTCCACTTCGCCCTTGCAGCGGCCCAATATCCACATCAACGCACGCATGTTGTCGCCAAAGCCCGGCCAGATGAAGTGGCCTTCGTCGTCGGTGCGGAACCAGTTCACGTTGAAAATTTTGGGGGCATTGGCGCCCAGCTTTTCGCCCATGTCCAGCCAGTGCTGCCAGTAGTCGCCCATGTTGTAGCCGCAGAAGGGCAGCATGGCCATGGGGTCACGCCGCACCACGCCCACGGCGCCAGAGGCGGCAGCGGTGGTCTCGCTGGCCATGATGGAGCCCACGAACACGCCGTGCTTCCAGTCGAAGCTCTGGTACACCAGCGGGGCGGTTTTGGCCCGGCGCCCGCCAAAGATGATGGCAGAGATGGGCACGCCCTGCGGGTTTTCAAACTCGGAGGAGATGCACGGGCAGTTTTTGGCCGGGGCGGTGAAGCGGCTGTTGGGGTTGGCGCCCTTCTCGGTGCTGGTCTTGCCGTTCCAGGGTTTGCCCAGCCAGTCGATGGCATTCTCGGGCGGGTTTTTGTCCAGCCCTTCCCACCACACGGTCATGTCGTCTTTGTTCAGCACCACGTTGGTGAAAATGGTGTCCTTTCGGGTGCTCTCCAGCGCGTTGTAGTTGCTTTTGGCGTTGGTGCCGGGCGCCACGCCGAAGAAGCCGGCCTCCGGGTTGATGGCGTAGAGGCGGCCGTCGTCGCCGACGTGCATCCAGGCGATGTCGTCGCCCACCGTCCACACCTTGTAGCCCTTCTTCTTGTAGATCTCCGGCGGGATGAGCATGGCGAGGTTGGTTTTGCCGCAGGCCGACGGGAAGGCCCCGGTGATGTAGTCGATGTGGCCGGTGGGGTCCTCGATGCCCAGGATGAGCATGTGCTCGGCCATCCAGCCCTCTTTCCAGCCCTGGTAGCTGGCGATGCGCAGCGCGAAGCACTTTTTGCCCAGCAGCACGTTGCCGCCGTAGCCGGAGTTGATGCTCCAGATGGCGTTGTCCTCCGGGAACTGCACGATGTAGCGGTTCTCTTCGTCGATGTTGGCCTTGGCGTGCATGCCGCGCACAAAGTCGTTGGAATCGCCCAGCTGGTCCAGCGCCTTCTGGCCGATGCGGGTCATGATGTCCATGTTCAGCACCACATAGATGGAGTCTGTGGTCTCGACGCCCACCTTGGAGAAGGGCGAGCCGATGGGGCCCATGCAGTAGGGGATGACATACATGGTACGGCCCTGCATGCAGCCGTCATACAGCGGCAGCAGCTTCTGCTTCATCGCATCGGGGTCCATCCAGTTGTTGGTGGGGCCGGCGTCGGCCTCTTTCTTTGTGCAGATGAAGGTGCGGTGCTCCACGCGGGCCACGTCGTTTTGCGCCGTGATGTGCCACATACAGCCGGGTAGCTTCTGCTGGTTCAGCTCGGTCATCTCGCCGCTGGCAAAGGCCTCCTGCTTCAGCGCCTGCAGCTGGGCTTCGCTGCCGTCTATCCACACCACCTTGTCCGGCTTGCACAGCGCCTGCACTTCGTCCACCCAACCCAGCACCTGCTTGTTGTCCGTCATATTGGTCGCCATACCTGTGTCACCTTGCTCTCTATAATTTTAGTTTTTATGCACTTGTGTTTATGCCGACAGTCGTTTTGGAAGCGTGAAACACGCGAAAGGCAGGCAAGGGCAGCCCGCCCTGTAATTGTATCACCTCCGCCATGTGCCCGCAAGGGCATGAAGGCAAAAATGGCCTTTTGAAGGTGGGATTTACGGATTATTCATTTTCTGCCGGGTGAGCGAGGCCGGCCGGGTGAACGCGCCGCCGCCGGGCGCGGGATGCTTCTGGCACAAAGCGTAGAGGTCTTCGGCGGCGGCCTCTATCTTCACCACCCCGGCGGCGTGCTGCCCGCTGCGGGCCAGCTTGGCCAGCGAGGTGGACACCGGCAAAAGGCCGTCGAACTTGATGCGCCGCAGCAGGGCGATGCCCGCCTCGTTGGCGGCCAGCACCTGCGCAAAGGGCGGCACCACGCCGGGGCTTGCGGGCAGGTCCAGCGCGGTGGACAGCGCCAGCCGCCGCACGCGCGAGTGGGCGAAGCGCTTGGTTTTGGCCCGGGCAAACAGCTCGTCCAGCGTGGTGGACAGCCGCGCGGCCTCGGCCAGGCGGTTTTCAAGGCCCTCGCCCGCGCCGGGGTGCAGCGCAAAGTCGATGGGGGCAAGCCCGCGCAAGCGCGAGAGCACGGCGGCCTCCCAGCGCGCGGTGTCTATCATCTCGCCCGCGGCCGCGGCCTTGGCGTAGATGGGCAGGCAGTCGGCCGGCACAAAGGGCCCCAGCGCGGCCAGCCCCTCCCTTTCCACGGCCGCCCGCAGCCAGCTGGCCGAGGCGTAGCCGTCGTGCGGGGCGCCGTCGTGCGCAGCGCCCACGCGCGGCAGCGCCAGCGGGATGGGCAGCGCATAGGAGAAAGTGCCCACCGGCAGCATGCCGCGCAATGCGTCACGCACACTGCCCCGCAGCGCCTTGCAATACTCCACCGCCAGAATGTTGTTGGGCTTGCGCAAAATCTCGCCTGCGCCGGGCATCAGGCGCTCGGCGGCGGCCGCGCGCGCGGCCGCATAGCTGCGCCCGTCGGCCAGCTCGGCGCGCACCAGCGAGGGAAAGTCGTCTATCAGCAGCAGCTCGGCCACGTTGGCCAGCTTGTCTATGTCGTCGGTCTCGGCGCCAAAGGCCAGCAGGTCCACACAGCCCAGCGCGCCCAGCAGCCCCACGGCGCCCTGGGCAAAGCCCTCGGCCGAGGCCGCCGCCCACGGCACCGGCAGCCGCAGCACCAGGTCGGCCCCGCCGGCAATGGCCGCCTTGGCCCGCACGTGCGCCGGCATCACCGCCGGCTCGGCCCGCTGCACAAAGCTGCCGCTCATCACGCACACCACCGTCTCCACGCCGCCGCGCCGCAGCATGGAGATCATCCACTCGTGCCCTTTGTGAAAGGGGTTATACTCCGCCACGATGCCCGCCACCATGGGGGTGACGGCCTCCTTGAGGCGGGGGTTCTCGCTGTAAAGGTGCTGAAGGTGGGTGATGCTGTCCTGCGCGGCTTCCATGGCCGGGCCTCCTTTTGTGGAAAATGCGATGAGAAAAGTAACCAATATTGTTGCTTCGCAATAAAAAGGCTTGCTTGAAATGTGTTTACCCCTATTATATAATAGTTTTGCTTTGTTGAATACCGGTGTAGTGGATAAATCCGGTAAAATAATAGGAAGATGGAGGTACGTGGATGAAGATTCTGGTGATCAATTGCGGCTCGTCCTCGCTGAAATATCAGCTGATCGATATGGACGGAGAGCAGGTGCTGTGCCGGGGCCTGTGCGACCGTATTGGCATAGACGGCAGCACCATCAGCCATAAGGCCAAGGGCGAGGAGTTCAAAAAGGACGTGGCCCTGCCCGACCACGCTGAGGCCTTTACCCAGATGCTGGCGATGATGACCGAGGGCGAAGGGGCCGTGGTGGCCTCGAAGGACGAGATCTCGGCGGTGGGCCACCGGGTAGTGCACGGCGGCGAGAAGTTCAGCACCAGCGCCATCGTCACCGATGACATCATCAAGGCCATCGAAGAGGTATCGCCGCTGGCGCCGCTGCACAACCCGCCCAACCTGCAGGGCATCCGCAGTGCACAGCAGGTGTTTGGCAAAAGCGTGCCGCAGGTGGCCGTGTTCGACACCGCCTTCCACCAGACCATGCCGGCCAAGGCCTATATGTATGCCCTGCCATACGAGTTCTACGAGAAATACGCCATCCGCCGCTATGGCTTCCACGGCACCAGCCACCGCTATGTGAGCGCGAAGGCCGCCGAGTTCATGGGCAAAAAGCTGGAGGACGTGAAGATCGTTACCTGCCATTTGGGCAACGGTTCGTCCATTGCCGCGGTAGACTGTGGCAAAAGTGTGGACACCAGCATGGGCCTCACGCCGGTGGCCGGGCTCATCATGGGCACGCGCTGCGGCGACGTGGACCCCGGCGTCATCTGCTATATGAACGACTTGACCGGCAAGAGCGGCAGCGAGATGAGTGACTTGCTGAACAAAAAATCGGGCTTTTTGGGCGTTTCGGGCCTGTCCAGCGACAAGCGCGATGTGGAGGCCGCCGCAAAGGACGGCAACAAGCGCGCCCAGCTGGTGGACGAGATGCTCATCTACCAGATCAAGAAGTTCGTGGGCGCCTACGCGGCCGCGATGAACGGCGTGGACTGCGTGGTGTTCACCGGCGGCATCGGCGAGAACGGCGCCGGCGTGCGCGCGGCGGTGTGCGGCGACATGGAGTACATGGGCCTGTCCATCGACAAAGAGAAGAACGATCGCCGTGGCGAGGACTTCGACTTTGCCACGGCCGACTCCAAGGTGCGCGCGCTGGTCATCCAGACGGACGAGGAGCTGATGATCGCGCGGGATACGCTGGAGCTGGTGGCGAAATAGCCCGCTTTTGCTGAAGTGGAAAGCCTGACAAAAGGAGGCGTGGTGTATGGCGGCGGTGCTGGAGCCGGTAAAATGGATGTACCAAGGCGGGGTATGCCTGGCCGTGCCGGGCTTTACGCTGTGGGTAGACCCTTACGAGCTGGAGCCGTCGGTGCCCAAGGCCGACGCGATTTTGGTGACCCATGCGCACAGCGACCACTATTCGCCCGACGACATCGGGCTGCTGATGCAGCCGGGCACCCACCTGTTTGCCATGGCCAATGTGGCCGAAAAGATGCGCACGCGCTTTGCCGAGGCCGCCGAGCGCCTGACGGTGGTGGAGGAGGGCGCGCGCTATGTGCTGGGTGAGGGCATGGCCTTCACCGCGGCGCCGGTGGACGGCAAGAACCACCCGCGGGGCAGCGGCTTTGGCCCGGTGGTGGAGATGGCCGGCTTCACCTATTATCTCTCGGGCGACACCGACGTGCTGGACAAGCAGGTGGCGTGCGACGTGCTGTTCTGCGTGTGCGACGGCAAGTACAACATGCTGCCCGACGCGTTGACGCGCGCACCGGCCGAGATCAAGGCGATGGCCCGCCGGCCCAAGCTGGTGGTGCCCTACCACTTTGCGAACGGAGACGTGGAGAACGGGCCAAAGCTGGCGGAGATATTGAACGGCATGGGCATCGAAAGCCAGGTGCTGAGCAAAGGCTAGAGAATCTTTAAGAACCCCCATCGGCAGTGCCGATGGGGGTTCTTCTGTACAGGGGCGTTTAGTTTTTCAAAGCCTGCATGGGCGCGGGGATGCGCCCGCCGCGGGCGATGAAAGCGGCAGGGCAGGCGGTGTTGGCCGGCATCACCGGGCCGTAGCCCAGAAGCCCGCCGAAGTCCAGCCGTTCGCCCACATTTTTGCCGATGGCGGGAATGACGCGCACGGCGGTGGTCTTGCCGTTCACCATGCCAATGGCCGCCTCGTCCGCGATCATGGCGCTCAGCACCTCGGCCGGGGTGTCGCCCGGCACCACGATCATGTCCAGCCCCACGCTGCACACGGCCGTCATGGCCTCCAGCTTTTCCAGCGTCAGGCAGCCGCGCTCAGCGGCGGCGATCATGCCGGCGTCTTCGCTGACCGGGATGAACGCGCCCGAGAGCCCGCCCACCGAGCCGGACGCCATGACGCCCCCCTTTTTCACGGCGTCGTTCAGCAAGGCCAGCGCGGCGGTGGTGCCATAGCCGCCCACGCTCTCCAGGCCCATCTCCTCCAGCACGGCGGCCACGCTGTCGCCCACCGCCGGTGTGGGTGCCAGCGAAAGATCCACGATGCCGAAGGGCACGCCCAGCGCCTTGCCGGCTATCTCGCCCACCAGCTGGCCCATGCGGGTGATTTTGAAGGCGGTCTTCTTGATGGTCTCGGCCACGGCGTCCAGGCTGACGCCTTTGGCGTATTTTTGCAGCGCGCTGCGCACGGCGCCCGGCCCGGACACCCCCACGTTGATGGCACAGTCCGGCTCGCCCGGGCCGTGGAAGGCCCCGGCCATAAAGGGGTTGTCCTCGGGGGCGTTGCAGAACACCACCAGCTTGGCCGCGCCGATGCAGTTGTCCTGCGCGGTGCGCTCGGCCGTCTTCCGGATGATGGGGCCCATCATGGCCACGGCGTCCATGTTGATGCCGCTTTTGGTGGAGCCCACGTTCACCGAGGAACACACGGCACCGGTGGCGGCCAAGGCGTCCGGGATGGCGGCCATCAGCCGCTCGTCCCCGGCGGAAAAGCCCTTGTGCACCAGCGCCGAAAAGCCGCCGATGAAGTTCACGTCCACCGCTTGGGCAGCTTTGTCCAGCGTTTGTGCCACGGCCACGGGGTCTACCCTGGGGCAGCCGGCCAGCAGCATGGCAATGGGCGTTACCGAGATGCGCTTGTTGACGATGGGGATGCCATACTCGGCGGTGATGCTTTGGCAGACGGGCACCAGATACTTGGCCCGCCGCACTATTTTCTCGTATATCTTGCGGCACAGCGCGTCGGGGTCCGGGTCGGCGCAGTCCAGCAGGCTGATGCCCATGGTGACGGTGCGCACGTCCAAACTTTCGTCGCTGATCATCTGGATGGTCTCGATGATGTCGCTGGTGTTGATCACGGCGCAGACCTCCTTAAATGCGGTGCATGGCGTCGAACGTGTCCTGCCGGGTGATGGTGACCTCCACGCCCAGCTCCTGCCCACCCTCGCGCAAAAGCTGCGCCAAGTCGCCAAAGGCGATGCCGCCGTCCGGCAGCGTGGCCAGCATGATCATGGCAAAGGTGCCCCGCAGGATGGTCTGGGTCACCTCTTCGATGTTCACGTCCGCCTGAGCGCAGATGGTGCTGATTTTGGCCAGGATACCGACCTTGTCGGTGCCCACGACGGTGATGACTGCTTGCATGGTGATCCTCCCTTGTATGGCTTCGCCCGAAGGCCTGGCAATCATTATAGCAAAAAAGAGGCCCGGAAGAAAGGGCGGCGCCGGCAAAGGTTTACTTATGGAGGGCTTTTCAGTATAATATAACGATAAACTTTTGCCGGCGGCGTGCCGGACAAAGGGGAAAATGAAAGGATGTGCACGGTATGGACAAACTGCTGAAGGTTTTGGAGGCAAACGCGCGGCTGACGTTGGAAGAAGTGGCCGCCATGGTGAACGAGGCTCCCGACGCAGTGGCCGCGCGCATCGACACATACAGGCAGCAGGGCATTTTGCGGGGCACCCGCACCCTGGTGGACTGGGACAAGGTGGGCGGCAACGGTGTGCAGGCGCTGATAGAGGTGAAGGTGTCGCCGAAGAAAGGCCAGGGCTTCGACGAAGTGGCCGAGGCCATCGCGCTGTTGGAAGAGGTGGACGGTGTGCAGCTGATGAGCGGCGGGTTCGACCTTTCGGTGAACCTGTCGGGCGCCACCTTCCAGGAGGTGGCCATGTTTGTGGCGCGGCGGCTGAGCACCCTGGACGGCGTGCTGAGCACCGCCACCCACTTTGTGCTGCGCACCTACAAAAAAGACGGCGCCCTGTTTGGGATGGACCGGCCGGACGAAAGGCAGGAGACGCTGTGATGGACTACGATAAACTGATCTCACCCGGCGCGCGGGACATGCGGCCCTCCGGCATCCGCAAGTTTTTCGACATTGCGGCCGAGATGAAGGACTGCATCACGCTGGGTGTGGGCGAGCCGGACTTCAAGACCCCCTGGGGCATCCGCGAGGCGGGCATCCGCAGCCTGGAGCGCGGGCACACCTTCTACACCTCCAACACCGGTATGTTGGAATTGCGCCGGGAGATAGCCGCCTATATGCAGCGGCGCTTTGATCTGAGCTATGAAGCGGAGGGCGAGGTGCTGGTGACGGTGGGTGGCAGCGAGGCCATTGACGCCTGCATCCGCGCGCTGGTGGCCCCGGGCGACGAGGTGCTGATACCGGAGCCCAGCTTTGTGTGCTACCACCCGCTCACCACGCTGGCCGGCGGCGTGCCGGTGCCCATCCCGCTGAAGAACGAGGACGACTTCCGCCTGACGGCCGAGCAGCTGCGCGCGGCCATCACCCCAAAAACGAAGCTGCTGGTGTTCCCGTTCCCCACCAACCCCACCGGCGCGGTGATGCGCAAAGAGGACATGGAGCCCATCGCCGAGGTGCTGCGGGACACCGGCATCACGGTGCTGAGCGACGAGATATATGCCGAGCTGACCTATGGCGGCGTGCAGCATGTCAGCATCGCCAGCCTGCCCGGCATGGCTGAGCGCACGGTGGTGGTGAGCGGCTTTTCCAAAACCTATGCCATGACGGGCTGGCGCCTGGGCTTTGCCTGCGGGCCGGCACCCCTCATCAAGGTGATGAACACCATCCACCAGGCGGCCATCATGTGCGCGCCCACCACCAGCCAGTACGCCGCCATCGTGGCCCTGCGCGACTGTGACGACGAGATCGTGCGCATGCGCGACGAGTACGACATGCGGCGCCGGTTTTTGATGCAGCGATTCGAGGAGCTGCAGTGGCCCTGTTTCGAGCCGCAGGGCGCCTTTTACGTGTTCCCCGACATCCGGGGCACGGGCCTGTCCAGCGAGGCGTTCTGCGAGCGGCTGCTGATGGAGGCCAAGGTGGCCATGGTGCCCGGCACGGCCTTTGGCGAGTCGGGCGAGGGCTTTCTGCGCATCAGCTATGCCTATGGCCTGGGCCACCTGAAAGAGGCGATGGACCGCGTGGGCGTGTTTTTGGAGAAATTGCGGAGATAGGGGCAGGGTGCTTTAGCACTGCTTTTGTTTGTTCGCTACGCTCACAAGCCAAAAGCAATGCTAAAGCACCCCGGGTTGCGATTCCCCCGGACCCCTAAACGCTAGAGGTACTCTGTGCCTAAAATTCCGAAACAGTCCTTTGCGTCATTCGGAATTTTTAACGGCACAGGTTATTCTAAGAGCGGTCAAGGACTAAGGCCGGTGCCCTTTATTCAAATGGCGCGGCCGGCAGTGAAACAGACATGGCATTAAGTACTGTTGTCTGTTTCACAGGCCGTGCGACATATAGCGTGCGGAGGTCCGGAACCATCGCAAGGTTCCGGAAACCATTTGGTTCTTTTGGGTTTCGCCAAAAGAACGAACTGCGCCCTGCGCGAAAGCTGCAATTTCCGCAAGCCATCGCTTGCGCTTACGCACCCATCCTTTCGTTTTTTGAGCTTCGCCAAAAGAATGACCTGATTCTGACGGCACAGAAAATTCAAAGCAAAATAAGACGCGCCGGGGGCCTTGGCCACGCGGCACAGGAGTTTGGAAACATGGAACCTTTGGCGGCGGCAAAACCGGTGTATGTGCAGCGGGCCTCCACCGCGGCGGAGATAAACGCCGCGGTGGAAGCCTTGTTTTGCCAGTTGCCCGCCGCATCGCGCATAGGCCCGGACACCCGCGTGCTGATAAAGCCCAACCTGCTGGCCAAGCACGTGCCCGAAAAGGCGGTCACCACGCACCCCGATGTGCTGCGCGGGGTGATTTTGGCGCTGAAAAAGCGCGGCGCCAAGCGCATCGTGGTGGCGGACTCGCCCGGTGGGCCCTACACGCCCGGCATCATGCGCGTGGTGTATGAGACATGCGGGCTGGCCGCGGTGTGCCGCGAGACGGGCGTGCCGTGCTACACCGACTGTGAGGAGCAGCCCGTGCCCGCCGACGGACAACTGGTGCGCCGCTTCAATTTGCTGCGGCCGGTGGTGGAGAGCGATTTCATCGTGAACCTGCCCAAGTTCAAGACCCACGTGCTCACCGGCATGTCCGGCGCGGTGAAGAACCTGTTCGGCTGTGTGCCGGGGCTGCAAAAGGCAGAGTTCCACACCCGCTTTCCCGAGCGCGCGGACTTTGGGCAGATGCTGGTGGACCTGTGCCAGACGGTGAAAGCGGACATCCATGTGGTGGACGGCGTGCTGGCCATGGAGGGCGACGGCCCCGGCGGCGGCACGCCGCGCCCGCTGGGCCTGCTGCTGGCCGGCGAGGACCCCTATGCGCTGGACCTGGCCATCTGCCGGTATATAGGCATGGACCCGATGCACACCCCGGTGCTGGCGGCCGCCCACCGGCAGGGGCTGTGCGCCGAGGTTTTTGACGAGGGCCTGCTGGTGGGCGACGACGACGCAAAAGCGGTGGTGGCAGGCTTTGTGCCGCCGCGCAGCTACGAGGGCCTGATGGACTTTTTAAATCGGCTGCCCCGTGTGT
>JBFXKS010000040.1:0-10246 GCA_050173515.1 Oscillospiraceae bacterium
GCCTGGCCGAAAACGCCGAGATCACCACCGAGGGCGCAGACTACGCCGCTTTTTGCCAGGCGCTGCACGAGAGTTGCCTGTGGATGAGCCGGGCCATCGCGGCCGACGGCGAGGGCGCCACCAAGCTGCTGGAGTGCACGGTGACTGGCGCCGAAAGCGACGAACTGGCGCGCCTTATTGCCAAAACGGTGGTGGGCAGTGACCTGTTCAAGGCGGCCATGTTCGGCGCCGACGCCAACTGGGGCCGTGTGCTGTGCGCCATCGGCTACACCCCGGGCGATTTTTCGGTGCAGCATGTCTCGCTGGTGCTGAAAAGCGCCGCCGGGCAGGTGCTGGTGTGCAAAGAGTCCACCCACTACCCCTACAGCGAGGCCGAGGCCGCCAAAGTACTGGCCGAGGATGAGATAAGCGTATTGATCGACATGGGCAGCGGCAGCGGCACCGGCATGGCCTTTGGCTGCGACTTGACCTATGACTATGTGAAGATAAACGGAGACTACCGCAGCTGAAGGCCCATCAGGCAAGCAGCGCCGCCCACCAGCCCACAGGAGGATGCCATGGAACAACCGAGGATCGGCGTGATGGCCGAGGTGATGGCCGAGGCTCGGCCTTTCATCAAAAAATATAAGGACAAGACCATCGTGGTGAAATACGGCGGCGCCGCCATGACCAGCGCCCCGCTGAAGGCCGCCGTGATGAGCGACCTCACCCTGCTGAACCTGATTGGCGTGCGCGTGGTGCTGGTGCACGGCGGCGGGCCGGAGATCTCGGCCCAGCTGGAGCTGATAGGCAAGCAGAGCCGCTTTGTGAACGGCCTGCGTGTGACCGACGCCGAGACCATGGCGGTGGTGCAGCAGATGCTGGCCGGCAAGGTGAACAAGGACCTGGTGGCCCTGCTGGAAGGGCGCGGCATCGGCCTGTGCGGCATGGACGGCGGCATGATGCTGTGCAACAAGATGCCCACGGAGGACGGCCAAGACCTGGGCTTTGTGGGTGAGATAGAGGCGGTGAACACCCAGCTGATCGACTTCGCGCTGGACTCCGGCTTCATCCCGGTCATCGCCACCATCGGCATTGGCGAGGACGGCACGCCTTACAACATCAACGCCGACACCGCCGCCTGCAAGATAGCCGTGGCGCTGGGCGCCACCAAGCTCATCAGCATGACGGACGTGGCCGGGCTGCTGCGGGACAAAAACGATGAGACCTCGCTGATTGCCGACGCCGAGGTGGGCGAGGTGGCCGGGCTCATCGAGCGCGGCATCATCGAGGGCGGCATGATACCCAAGGTGCTGGGCTGTGTGGAGTGCCTGGAGCAGGGCGTCTCGGCCACCGCCATCATCGACGGGCGGGTGCCGCACTCCATCTTGCTGGAGATCTTCTCCACACGTGGCAGCGGCACGCTGCTGTACCGGAAAAACGGTGCATGAAATGGCGCCCGGTCTTCGGGCACACGGCCCCATAGCTACCAAAATACAAACGGCGAGGTGACCAACGCATGAACAGCCAAGAGATAAAAGCACTGGACGCACAGTATGTTTTGCCCACCTATGCACGGTTCGACCTGTGCCTGATGGAGGGCAAGGGCTGCCGCGCCAAGGACCCCGAGGGCAAGAGTTACCTGGACTTTTCCAGCGGCATCGGGGTGAACAGCCTGGGCTGGGCAGACAGCGCCTGGGCCGCGGCGGTGGCCCACCAGGCCGCCACCCTGCAGCACAGCTCGAACCTGTACTACACCCTGCCCGGCACCCAGCTGGCCGAAGTGCTGTGCCAGCGCACCGGCATGGACAAGGTGTTCTTTTGCAACAGCGGCGCCGAGGCCAACGAAGGGGCCATCAAGGCGGCCCGCAAATACAGCCGCGACAAGTACGGCGAAGGCCGCGCCGTGATCATCACGCTGGAAAATTCCTTCCACGGGCGCACCATGGCCACCCTGACGGCCACCGGGCAGGACCAGTTCCACCAGCACTTCCACCCGTTTTTGCCCGGCTTTGTGCACGTGCCCGCCGGGGACATCCCCGCGCTGAAGGCCGCTTTGGCCAGTGACGTGTGCGCGGTGATGCTGGAGCCCATCCAGGGCGAGGGCGGCGTGGTGCCGCTGGATGAAGGCTACCTGAAAGAGCTGGGCGCCCTGTGCAAAAGCCGGGATGTGCTGGTCATCGCCGACGAGGTGCAGACCGGCGTGGGCCGCACCGGCGCCTTTCTGGCCAGCGAAAAAACGGCGCTGGCGCCGGATATCGTCAGCCTGGCCAAGGGCCTGGGCGGCGGGCTGCCGCTGGGCGCCGTGCTGCTGGCCAAAAGCTGCAGCGGCGCGCTGGGCAAGGGCGACCACGCCACCACCTTTGGCGCCAACCCCGTGTGCTGCGCCGGCGCGCAGGTGGTGGTGGACCGCCTGACCGACGACTTTTTGGCCGGCGTGGCGCAGAAGGGTGCGCTGCTGAAAGAGCTGCTGGCCACCTTGCCGGGCGTGGAGGCCGTGAGCGGCGACGGGCTGATGCTGGGCGTGTGCTTTGCGCCGCCGCTGGCCGCGGCCGACGTGCTGAACGCCGCGATGGAAAACGGGCTGCTGTGCCTTTTGGCCAAAGACCGCCTGCGGCTGCTGCCCCCGCTCACCATCACAGAGGACGAGCTGAGGGAGGGCGTGGCCATCCTGAAAAAAACACTGGAGGCACTGGCATGAAACATTTACTGAAACTGCTGGATTGGTCTGAAAAGGAGATCCGGGGCACGCTGAACCTGGCCGACAAACTGAAGGCCGAGCAAAAGGCCGGCTTCCAAAACACCGCACTCGCCGGCAAATCCATCGCGCTCATCTTCAGCAAGGCCTCCACGCGCACCCGCTGCAGCTTCGACGTGGGCGTCTACCAGCTGGGCGGGCACAGCGTGGTGCTGTCGGCCAGCGAGAGCCAGATAGGCCGGGGCGAGCCGATAGAGGACACCGCGCGGGTGCTGGGCCGCTATTTCGACGGCATCATGATACGCACTTTCAAGCAGAGCGACGTGGAGGCCCTGGCGCAGTACTCCGGCCTTCCGGTCATCAATGGCCTCACCGACGACTACCACCCCTGCCAGATACTGGCCGACCTACAGACCATCCGCGAGCACAAGGGCCGTTTCAGCGGGCTGAAACTGGGCTGGATAGGCGACGGCAACAACGTGGCCAACTCGATGATCGTGGGGGCACTGAAGTGCGGCATGCAGGTGACGGCGGCCTGCCCCGACGGCTACCACCCGATGAAAGAAGTGCTGGACTTTGCCGCGCAGCACCCCGGTTTCGAGCTGACCGGCGACCCCAAAACGGCCGCCAAAAACGCGGACGTGCTGGTGACGGACGTGTGGGCCAGCATGGGCCAGGAAGAGGAGGCCAAGGCGCGGCAGAAGGCCTTTGCCGGCTATCAGATAGACGCCGCGCTGATGGCGCTGACCAAGCCCGACTGCATGGTGCAGCATTGCCTGCCCGCCCACCGCGGCGAGGAGATCAGCGCCGAGGTGTTCGAGGCGCATGCCAAAGAGATTTTTGACGAGGCCGAAAACCGCCTGCACGCCCAAAAAGCGGTGATGGTGCAGCTGTTCGGCTGATGGCACACAATAAAAAGAGGCCTGAAAGGCCTCTTTTTTATGCTGTCATCTCAAGGGCTCACGCCGCGGCGTCGCTCTCGTCGTCGCCCGCCTCGTATACCCACTCTTCCTCTTCTTCGTCTACCCACTCTTCGTCGTCCCAGCTCTCGTCATCGTATTCGGCGTCGGCCCAGTCTTCATCGTCCACCCACTCTTCGTCGTCTTCCACGTCCCATTCCAGGTCGCTGTCGTCCTCCCACACCCAGTCACTGTCGTCCCAGTCTTCCCAGCCGCTGTCGTCCTCCCACTCCCAATCGCTGTCGTCCCAGTCCTCCCAGTCGCTGTCGTCCTCCCACTCCCAATCGCTGTCATCCCAGTCGCTGTCGTCCTCCCACTCCCATTCGCCAAAACTGATGTCGAAATCGCTGCTGTCCATGGCGGTCTCGTAGTAGATCTCGTACAAGTCCACCAGCCCCAGGTCTATGGCGTTGTTGTCCGCGTAGTTGACCAACTGCGTCAGGGACATCTTGGTGAAATCGCTCAGCTCCCGCCCGGTGGTGTTGGCCAGCTTTTTGGCCAGCAGGTATTTGCCGGTGGTGGTGCCCGCCACAGCGGCCTGCTCCACCGCGTCGTCCCCGATGGGCACGCGCTGCAGCCACAGCTCGGCCCACACCTCATAATATTCAAAATATGAGATGATGACCTCGGCCAGCGCGCCCAGCTGCTCATCCGGCAGGTTCTCGTCCACCGTAAGCAGGAAATTATACACCTCTTCGTTGTTCACAAGGTCGGTGGCCAGCACCAGATCCAGCACATCGCCCATCACAAAGTCTGTGCTCTTGTCGGTCATCTTGTAGCCGGAAAGCAAAATGCCGGCCTCCTCGCCCACCGGCTTCACCTCCACCACCTTGCCCACCCGGCTGATCTCGAACTCGAAACCGGGGTTGATATCGACAGAGAGGGTGCTGCTGGCCCCATACAGCCAAACGGACAGAATGGCCGCCGCCGCCAGCAAAATGGCCAGCAGCGCCGCGCCGATGATCAAAAGCCATTTTTTCAGGCTCATCTTTTTCTTGGCGGGTTCCATATTCGTGGTTTCCATCGGTTCTAAAACACCCTTTCGGCGGCATGTGTTATGGTGATGCTGCGTGTAGTATACCAACGCTTTGTGACAGTTTCAAGTAAGGTTTTCACTTTTTTTACTTTCTCTGCAGCGCGGCAGGGCAAACTTTTTTGCAAGAATTTCAATTTTACTATTTATTTTTATTCATTATTTATGTATAATTATTAATGATGTATCCCGGCTATAATGTGATATAATGGAAACCGCGAGAAAAAAGACCTGACGGCAAGAGGGGGCAACATGGGAAGCGGATATTTGATACTGGCGGACGGGCAGGTGTTTGAGGGGCAGCGCTTTGGCGCGCAGCCCGGCTTTTTGTGCGGCGAGCTGGTGTTCACCACCGGCATGACCGGCTACCTGCAAACACTCACCGACCCCAGCCACTACGGGCAGATGGTCATCCAGACCTTCCCGATGATCGGCAACTACGGGGTGATCCCGGACGAATTCGAAAGCGAGCGGCCACACCTGAGCGCCTACATCGTGCACGAGGTGTGCGAGGCGCCCTCGAACTTCCGCAGCGAGGGGCGGCTGGACGAATGGCTGGAAAGCCAGGGCGTGCCCGGTCTTTTGGGCGTGGACACCCGGCGCCTCACCCGCATCGTGCGGGAAGAGGGCGTGATGAACGCGGCGCTTTCCGCCACACCCACCTTAAGTGAAGCACAGTGGCAAGCGCTGCGCGGCTATGCCATCGGCGGCGCGGTGGAGGCCGTGACGTGCAAGCAGAGCCACACCGTGGGCGAGGGCCCGCTGCGCGTGGTGTTGTACGACTTCGGTGTGAAGGCCAACATCCGGGGCAAGCTGGCACGCCGCGGCTGCCAGGTGGTCACCGTGCCGGCTTCCACCCCGGCCGACGAGGTGCTGGCGCTGCGTCCGCAGGGCATCGTGTTCAGCAACGGCCCGGGCGACCCCGCCGAAAACGCGGGCATCATCCGGCAGATACGCACGCTGTTCGACTCCGGCGTGCCGCTGATGGGCATCTGCCTGGGCCACCAGCTGATGGCGCTGGCCCACGGCGCGCGCACCCGCAAGATGAAGTACGGCCACCGCGGCGCCAACCAGCCCGCCCAGCACCTGGAGACCGGGCGCGTGTATATCACCAGCCAGAACCACGGCTACTGCGTGGTGGGCGACAGCCTGCCCGACGGCGTGCGTCCGATGTTCGTGAACGCGAACGACGGCACCAACGAGGGCCTCATATACAGCCGCTTCCCCGGCTTTTCCGTGCAATTCCACCCCGAGGCCCACGCCGGCCCGCAAGACACCGGCTTTCTGTTCGACCGCTTTGTGAGCATGATGCAGGAGGTGAACGCGTATGCCGCTGGATAAAAGCATCCGCCGCGCGCTGGTCATCGGCTCGGGGCCCATCGTCATCGGGCAGGCGGCCGAGTTCGACTACGCGGGCACCCAGGCCTGTCAGGCGCTGAAAGCCGAAGGCATCGAAGTGATCTTGGTAAACTCGAACCCGGCCACCATCATGACCGACCAGCAGATGGCCGACCACATCTATATCGAGCCGTTGACGCTGCCCATGCTGAAGCGCGTGATCCTGAAAGAAAAGCCGGATAGCCTGCTGGCCTCGCTGGGCGGGCAAACCGGCCTCACCCTGGCCATGCAGCTGGCCCGCGAGGGCTTTTTGGAAAAGCACAACGTGCGCCTTTTGGGCGCCATGCCCGACACCATCGACAAGGCCGAAGACCGCCAGATGTTCAAGGACGCCATGGCGGAGATCGACATGCCGGTCATCCCCTCACACGTCACCGAAAACGTGCCGGAGGCGCTGGCTTTCGCCGCCGAAATCGGCTACCCGGTCATCGTGCGGCCGGCCTTCACGCTGGGCGGCACCGGCGGCGGCATGGCCGAGGACGAAGCCGCCCTGCGCGAGATCGCCACGCGGGGCATCGCCATGTCGCCCATCGGGCAAATACTGGTGGAGCAGTGCGTGGCCGGCTGGAAAGAGATAGAGTTCGAAGTGATGCGCGACAGCGCCGGCAACTGCATCACCATCTGCTCTATGGAAAACGTGGACCCCGTGGGCGTGCACACCGGCGACTCCATTGTGGTGGCGCCCGCGCTCACCCTGGCCGACAAAGAGTACCAGATGCTGCGCAGCGCAGCGCTGAAGATCATCAACCATCTGGGCATCCAGGGCGGGTGCAACTGCCAGTTCGCCCTGAAGACCGACAGCTTCGACTACGCCGTCATCGAGGTGAACCCGCGGGTGTCGCGCTCGTCGGCGCTGGCCAGCAAGGCCACCGGCTACCCCATTGCCCGCATGGCCGCCAAAATTGCGGTGGGCTACACGCTGCCCGAACTGCCCAACATCGTCACCGGCGGCAAGACCTGCGCCTGCTTCGAGCCGTCCATCGACTATGTGGTGGTGAAGCTGCCGCGCTGGCCTTTCGACAAATTCGTGTACGCCCAGCGCACGCTGGGCACCCAGATGAAGGCCACCGGCGAAGTGATGAGCATGGGCGCCACCTTTGAAGAGGCGCTGATGAAGGCGGTGCGCGGGGCCGAGATCGGCCTTTCCGACCTGAACGACCCCGTTTTTGCCGGGCTTTCGAACACCGAGTTGGAGCAGGCGCTGGGCCACTGCGACGACAAGCGCCTGTTCGCCGTGTACGCCGCGCTGAAGGCGGGCATTTCGGTGGAAAAGGTGCACGCCATCACCACCATCGACCCGCTGTTTCTGCACAAGATACTGAACCTGGCAAAGATGGAGGCCGCGCTGGCCACAGGCCCGCTAAACGACGCGCTCTACCTCGCGGCCAAGCGCTTCGGCTTTCCGGACGAGGTGATCGAAAAGCACAGCGGGCAGAAGGTGCAAAACCCGCGGCTGCCGGTGTACCGCATGGTGGACACCTGCGCCGCCGAGTTCCGCGCCGAGACGCCCTACTTCTACGCCGTGTACGAGGAGGAGAACGAGGCCGCCGAGTTCCTGGCCGCGCGCAGTGAGCCCAAAGAGACCGTCATCGTGTTCGGCTCGGGGCCCATCCGCATCGGGCAGGGCATCGAGTTCGACTACGCCAGCGTGCACTGCGTGTGGGCGCTGCGCCGGCTGGGCTACGAAGTGGTGATCGTGAACAACAACCCCGAGACGGTGAGCACCGACTTCGACACCGCCGACCGGCTGTATTTCGAGCCGCTGACCAGCGAGGACGTGATGGGCATCATCGCCACCGAAAAGCCGGTGGGCGTGGTGGTGGCCTTCGGCGGGCAAACGGCCATCAAGCTGACGAATTTTTTTCAGGCGCAGGGCGTGCCCATTTTGGGCACGCCGGCCGACAGCATCGACGCCGCCGAGGACCGCGAGCGTTTTGACGCACTGCTGACCGAGCTGGACATCGCCCGGCCCCGCGGCCTGACCGTGCTGACCACCGAGCAGGCGCTGGCCGCCGCCGAAGAGCTGGGCTACCCGGTGCTGCTGCGGCCGTCCTACGTGCTGGGCGGGCAGAACATGATCATCGCCTTCGAGTCGGAGGACATCCACGAGTACATGGCCATCATCCTCGCGCAGGGCATCGAGAACCCCATCCTCATCGACCAGTACCTGATGGGCACCGAGCTTGAGGTGGACGCCATCTGCGACGGCGAGGACATCCTCATCCCGGGCGTGATGGAGCACATCGAGCGGGCGGGCGTGCACTCGGGCGATTCCATTGCCGTGTACCCCGCGTGGAACGTGGACGACACCATGCTGCAACGCATGGTGGACTGCTCGCGCCAGCTGGCGCTGGGCCTCAAGGTGAAGGGCCTGGTGAACATCCAGTACCTCATCTACAAGGATGAGCTGTATGTCATCGAGGTGAACCCGCGCTCCTCGCGCACCATCCCCTACATCAGCAAGGTGACCGGCGTGCCCATGGTGGACCTGGCCACCCGGGCCATGCTGGGCGAACACCTGGCCGACATGGGCTACGGCACCGGGCTCTACCCCATCCCGCCCTACGTGGCGGTGAAGGTGCCGGTGTTCAGCTTTGAAAAGCTGGCCGACGTGGACACCATGCTGGGCCCGGAGATGAAGTCCACCGGCGAGGTGCTGGGCCTGGCGTCCAACCTGTCGGAGGCGCTGTACAAGGGGCTGATTGCCGCCGGGTACCGCATGGACCGGCAGGGCGGTGTGTTCTTCAGTGTGAAGCAGAGCGACCGGCGCGAGCTGTACGGCATCGCCAAGCGGCTGCTGGCGCTGGGGCACCCGCTGTACGCCACCGAGGGCAACGCCGGCGTATTGCGCGCGGCGGGCCTGCCGGTAACCACGGTGGCCAAGCTGGCCACCGGCAGCGACGAGATATTGCAATTGATGGACTCCGGCAACATCGCCTATGTGGTGTCCACCTCGTCCAAAGGGCGGCTGCCCACGCGCGACAGCGTGCGCATCCGCCGCAAGGCGGTGGAGAAGGGCATTCCCTGCCTCACCTCCATCGACACGGCCAATGCCCTGGCCGAGTGTATGGAGAGCCGCTACTCGCAGGCCAACGTGCAGCTGGTGGACCTGAACGCCCGCCGGTCCACCCGGCAGAAGCTGTGGTTTGCCAAGATGCAGGCCACCGGCAACGACTACATCTGCTTCGACTGCCGTGACCAGCGCATCGACAACCCGGCGGGGTTGGCCATCCGCCTGTCGCACCGGCACTACGGCATCGGCGGCGAGGGCGTGGTGCTGCTGTACCCCAGCGCCGTCGCCGACTTCAAGATGGTGATGTACAACCTGGACGGCACCGAGGGCGGCATGGCCGGCAACGCCATCCGCCTGCTGGCCAAATATGCCTACGAGCAAGGCGTGACCGACAAGCTGGACGTGAATGTGGAGACCAACTTTGGCATCCGCAAGGTGTGGCTGTCCACGCAGAACGGCACGGTGCACTACGCCGCCATCGACATGGGCACTGCCCTGCTGGCGCCCGCGCAGATACCCACCACCCTGCCGGGCGACAAGATCGTCAATGTGCCGGTGGACATCGGCGGCGGGCTGAGCATCACCTGCGTGAACGTGGGCAACCCACATGCCGTCACCTTTGTGGACGCGGTGGACCTGGTGGACCTTGAGGCCATCGGCCCGCAGATGGAATACGCCGAGATATTCCCCGAGCGCGTGAACGCAGAGTTTGTGCAGGTGCTGGACGAAAACACCCTGCGCATGCGCGTGTGGGAGCGCGGCAACGGCGAGACCTGGGCCTGCGGCACCGGCGCCTGCGCCGCGGTGGTGGCCGCGGTGGAGAACGGCTACTGCCAGCGCGGCACCGACATCACCGTGAAGCTGGTGGGCGGCGACATGCGCGTGCACTACGGCGCCGACGGCACCGTGCGCCTGGCCGGCGGTGTGGAGCTGGTGTTCGCCGGCGAGGTGGAGATCTAGGCACTGTGGAATCGAACCGCCTGTGGATGAGGCCGCAAACCCTTCTCGGGCGCCGGTGCATTTTTGCCTCAATTGTTGCAAAACACCGGCAAATCTGATATTTTTGTGGGGTACCCAGTGTTTGCCTGCCGCCCGGTTTTGCGCAGCGGCAGGCAAGCACTGTCCCGGCCATCTTGCGCAGAAAAGGGGAGTCATGTTGGCCACAC
>JBFXKS010000041.1:0-10190 GCA_050173515.1 Oscillospiraceae bacterium
TCCCGACGCGCTGGAGGCCCTGCGCAAGGCCATCGAGGAGAGAAAGGCGCGCGGCAAGCAAGGCCAAGATGAAAAAGAGGACGAATCATCAAATTGATTACATCTGTTTCTTCAATGTATTGTTTATCTTGATTTCTTTTTGATTATTCCTTCTCTTTTTTTGCAGCTTATTTCGCCGTTTTCGCCCTTTTTGCCCGCCCCGCTCTTTTTCGGCTGCCGTCACTGCCGGCAGCTGCCTGCTGCGCCATTTTTTCTGTGCAGCGCTGCCGCCTTTTCCGGTTTTTCCTTTTTCTTTTTTCGCTCACGTTCCCACCGCAAAAATCAATTAATATTCATCTTTACATTTTTAATATCATCGCATGTTCGCCCAATATTGTTTTTTGACTGTTTTTTATTATTTCCTTATTTCCTTCTGGTTTTTTGTTTTTCGCCATTTTTTGCGCGCGTTTTGGGAGGTCCTCATGCTGCAAGCGGTCATTTTCGATTTGGACGGTACCCTGCTGGACACCCTGGCAGACCTCGCCTCGGCGGGCAACCACACCCTTTCGGCCATGGGCCTGCCCACACACCCGGTGGCGGCCTACCGCGAGTTCGTTGGAGGCGGCATTTCCCGCCTCATCCAGCACATCCTGCCCGCCACACACCAGGGCGAAAGCACCCGGCAGCTGGCCCTCACCCTTTTTTCCCGCCACTACCAGGCGCATATGTTCGACGCCACCGCGCCCTACCCCGGCATTTTGCCGCTGCTGGCCTGGCTGCGCACGCAGCCCCTGTTCCTCGGCGTGCTCAGCAACAAGGACGACGCCTTCACCCGTGAGATCGTCGAGCGGTATTTTCCCGGCACCTTCCACGCCGTGGCCGGCCTGCAAGAGGGCTTTGCCCCAAAGCCGGACCCGGCCGCCCTGCACGTGTTGCTGCAAGCACTGGCCGTGCCACCGCAGCGCACACTTTATGTCGGCGACAAGGACGTCGATATTTTCACCGCGCAAAACGCGGGCACGCTGGCCTGCGCGGTGAGCTGGGGCTTTCAAAGCGAGGACGCCCTGCGTGCAGCCGGGGCGCCACAGCTGGCGCAAAACCCGGAACAGCTGGCCCAGCTCGTCCAGGCCCTGCTCGAGGCGCCAGAATAACTATACGTTTTGTTATGCCGCCTCTTGTTTATACAAAACGTGTTCTTATTTGTGTGCCGCCTGCTTTCGTCTTCTGGCCGCAGGCCCGGCGCCTGCACGGCGCCGCATTGGATATCATAAAAAAGCCGAGGCATTAAGCCTCGGCTTTTTGGTGACCCGACGGGGAATCGAACCCCGGATTCCACCGTGAAAGGGTGGTGTCTTAGCCGCTTGACCATCGGGCCGGGTGAGGGCGGCAAAGCCGCCTCGCCGCCCAGGGCTCAGCCGAAAGCCGCAAAGCCTCCTGCCATCCGCTATTGCAGACGGCACCCCACTTTTTTGGCTGAAACCTGGCATCCAGCCTTGAAAAGCGGCGCGGCCGTGTGCCCGGCTGCGCCATTTTTCTTGGCTGTGGTAGCGGTAACTGGATTTGAACCAGTGACACTTCGGGTATGAACCGAATGCTCTAGCCACCTGAGCTATACCGCCCTGAAAGCGCCCTGTGGCAAAAGGCGCATCAGTAATTATATCGAAACCCTCTTTACTTGTCAACCGGCCTGCCGTCCGCGCTTTTCCCCGCGCGGTTCGCAATGTTTTGCCTTTGCGCTTCTTGCATAAAAAAGAGCCGGGCCAACGCTGCGGTTTTCGCGTCCATTGGCCCAACTCTATTTTCTTCGCTTTTTATAGCATTTTCAAAACCGTGCCGTTTTCACAATATCTGGCGCCGCCTTTGCCCGTGGGCCACACCGCATGCCGGCAAGGGGCTTTTTCAGCGGATGACGTCCACCCCGAGATAGCCCCGCAGCACAGTGGGCACCGTGACCGAGCCGTCCTTGTTCTGGTATTGCTCCACAATGGCGGGCAGCACGCGGCTGGTGGCCAGCCCTGAGGCGTTCAGCGTGTGGGCCAGGTGCAGCTTGCCGTCGGCGTCGCGGTAGCGGATGTTGCCCCGCCGCGCCTGATAGTCGCGCGCGTTGGAGGCCGAGCTCACCTCTTTGTAGATGCCCATGCTGGGAATCCACACCTCGATGTCGTAGGTGCGCGCCATGGACGCCGACACGTCGCCCGCCGCAAGCTTTGACACGCGGTGGTGCAGCCCCAGTTGCTGCATCAGCTTCTCCGCCTTGCCCACCATCTCTTCAAACGCGGCGCTGGAGCCGGCCTCGGTGGTGTACTGCACCATCTCCACCTTGTTGAACTGATGCCCGCGGATCATGCCGCGCTCTTCGCTGCGGTAGCTGCCCGACTCGCGCCGGTAGCACGGCGTGTAGGCGATGTACTTGAACGGCAGCTCGCCTTCGGGTATGATCTCATCGCGGTGCAGGTTCACCAGCGCTGTCTCGGCGGTGGGCAGCAGGAACTTGCGCTCTTCCGAGGTGGGGTTGCCGATGTGGAACACGTCCTCGGCAAACTTCGGGAACTGCCCGGCCACCGTGCCGCACTCCCAGCCCAGCATGTGCGGCGGCAGCACCAGCTCGTAGCCGTCGGCCTGGTGTTGTTCAATAAAAAAGTTCAGCAGCGCCCACTCCATGCGGGCGCCCAGCCCGCGGTACACCCATGCGCCGTTGCCGGCCAGCTTGGCCCCGCGCTTGTAGTCCACCAGGCCCAAATCCTCGCACAGCTCCACGTGGCCTTTCACCGCAAAGTCGAACTCCGGCGGCTGCGAAAAGGTGCGCAGCTCCTCGTTGGCCTCTTTGCCCCCGGCCGGCACGTCGTCGTCCGTCAGGTTGGGCAGCAGGTACATGCGGTTTTGCTGCTGGCCCTCTATCTCGGCCAGCTTGGCGTCCTGCGCTTTGATGCGCTCGGAAAGCCCCTTCATCTCGGCCATCACGGCGGCGGTGTCTTCGCCCGCCTTCTTCATGGCCGGTATCTTTTTGCTCACGGCGTTCTGCTCGGCCTTCATCGCGTCCGTCTCGGTGATCAGCCGGCGCCGGTCCTCGTCCAGCGCCAGTATCTCGTCGATGACCCCGTCCAGCTCCAGCTCCCGTTTACGCAGGCCTGCCTTCACGGCGTCTGCGTCACTCCGTATCTGCTTTATATCCAGCATGATTATCTCCCTAAATCACTTGTTATCGTTATATTTACCCAACAGGTTTGCAAAGGCCTTCAGTTGCTCGTCCGAATAGAACCCCACGCGCAAGTTGCCCTTGCCATCCTGATAGTCCACGTGCACCTCGGTGCCCAGCACCTCGCGCAGGCTGATCTCCACCTCGGCGGCTATGCTGGGCCGTACCGAGGTTTTGCGCGCGGGCTTGGGCTCCTTTTGCAGCTTCTTGCACAGCGCCTCTGCCCGCCGCACGTTCAGCCCGTCCCGCACGATCACCTCCGCCGCCTGGCTCTGGCGCGCGGCGTCTGGGATGGACAGGATGGCCTTGGCGTGCCCCGGGCTCAGCGCCCCGGCTTTCAAAAGCTCCAGCACGCCGGCAGGCAGGCTCAGCAGGCGCAGGCTGTTGGCCACCGCGCTGCGGCTGCGCGCCAGTTTCTCAGCCGCCTGCTCCTGCGTCAAATCACAGCGCTCCATCAGCTGCCGGTAGCCCAGCGCCTCTTCCACCGGGTCCAGGTCCTCCCGCTGCAGGTTCTCTATCAGCGCCAGCTCCAGCGCCTCGGCGTCGCTCACCTCGCGCACCACGGCCGGTATCTCCCGCAGGCCCGCCTGCCGCGCCGCCCGCCAGCGCCGCTCCCCGGCGATGATCTGGTAGCCGCCCGCCGGGTTTGGCCGCACCACGATGGGCTGCAGCACCCCGTGCGCCTCGATGCTTTTCGAGAGTTCCGCCAGCGCCGTGCTGTCGAAGTGTTTGCGCGGCTGGCTCTTGTCCGGCTCTATCTCCCGCAGCGGCAGCGTGTTTGCAGCGCTGTCGTCTGCCGCGCCGCTGCCCGTGTCGGCAAACAGGCTGTCCAGCCCGCGTCCCAGCCCGCCTTTCTTCGCCGTCATGCGCGGCCCCCTTTCTGCTCGGCGGCCTGTTTGGCGCCCGCGCCGTTCACTTTCAAAAACTCCTTGGCCAGCATGCGGTAGGCCACCGCGCCGCGGGAGTAGGGGTCGTAAAAACTGATGGGCGCGCCGAAGCTGGGCGCCTCACTCAGGCGCACGTTCCGCGGGATGGTGTTGGTGTACACTTTTTCCTGATAGTACTTTTTCACCTCTTGCACCACCTGCAAGGTCAGGTTCAGCCGGCCGTCGTACATGGTGAACAGGATGCCCTCGATGTCGATGTAGGGGTTGTACATCTTCTTCACCGTGCGGATGGTGCTCATCAGTTCCGACAGGCCCTCCAGCGCAAAGTATTCGCACTGGATGGGCACCAGCACCGTGTCACACGCGCACAGCCCGTTCAGCGTCAGCAGGTCCAGCGAGGGTGGGCAGTCGATGAACACATAGTCGTACTGGTCCAGTATCGGCGCCAGCCCCTCCCGCAGGCGGGCCTCACGCTTGGGCAGCGTCACCAGCTCTATGCCCGCGCCCGACAGCTGGATGTTCGCCGGGATGATGTCCACGCCATACTCGGTGGGCACGATCACGTTTTTCGCCACGTTTTGGCCGATCATCACGTCGTACACGCTTTTTTCCACCTGCCGTTTGGACAGGCCATAGCTGCTGGTGGAGTTCCCCTGGGGGTCAAGGTCCACCAGCAACACGCGGCACCCCGCCTCGGCCACGGCCGCCGCCAGGTTCACGGTGGTGGTGGTTTTGCCCACGCCGCCCTTTTGGTTGGCCACTGCAATCACTTTTGCCAAGAAATGTGCCCCCTTTGTGCTTGCCGGGCAGGTCGCGCACGGTGCGCCCGCCCTGTTCTTTATCTATTCTTTAATATGGGATACTGGTGGCGTCTGTGTGTGCGCGCCCCAACTTCATTGTGTCCGCGTATCGCCAAAAGGAAAATACGCCAGCGCGGCTTCCCGTCGGCCACGGCATATGTCCAGCCTTTTTGGGTGCTGCCGGCCTTGATCTTACACCTTGTCGCTGCTGCTTCTACCACAAAATCACTGCTTGCCTCGGCCGGCCATCGGTGGCTCACCCTTGGTCTGCACCGGTTCGATCCCTCACCGATGTCTTTGCGGGCGCGTTGCCCGGCCGCTGCGTTGTTCAAGGCCTCAAACATCGGAAGGTTCTCGCCTTCAGGTTTTTATTTTGTCGCCGCCGCAAAACGCGCGCAACTCCCTCCAGCAGGAGTCCATCGGCGTTTACCTAGTATAGCACACCATTATTCGGAAAAAAAGTGCCCGAAAATCAAAACAAGCCCCAATGTTCCACGTGGAACATTGGGGAATTGTTGAATCTTTGTTTATTCTTTTCGGCCTCTTTTTATTCTTCGCTTGGGCACGTCATTATTTTTGCACAAGGCTGTTGATAACAACTGCCCAAGCCGCACAAACAAAATTTTGTTTCTGCGGCAGCTGCCCCTCTTCTGCAAGCATCCGGCCGCCTTTGCGCCACATCCTTTATATGAAATCCCGTGCGTTCTCTGCCACAACACCCAATGAAGTCGCACGATTTCTTGATTCCTTTTCGTTCCTTCTCAGTCTTTTTTAGGAAATAATGTTCCACGTGGAACATTATTTCCTCCTTGTGCCGCCTACAGGGGTCTCTTGGCTATTGTTCCACCATTTCTGGGATACTTTTCCGGGGTTGCCGCCACCTTTTCTATGGTTATCAGGCTGCGCCGCGCGCCGCCCGGCAGCACATATTCCCACACGTCCACACAGCGGCCACCCAGCTTTTCCACTGCAGCCCTTGCAAGCAGCAGTTCTTCTTCCGCTTGCGCCTTCATCGCAACGAAGCGCCCGCCCACTTTTGTCAGCGGCAAACAGTATTCACACAATATTGGCAGGCCTGCCACTGCCCGCGCTGTGGATACGCTGTAGTTCTCTCTCCAGCGCTTTCGCGCGGCTTCCTCTGCCCGTTCCTTCAAAACCTCTATTTCCAGCCCGAGCGCTTGCGCCACTTCTTGCAAAAACCGCACCTTTTTTCCCGTCGGCTCCATCAAGGTAACCGCCAGTTGCGGCTTCAACACCTTGGCCACCAGCCCCGGAAAGCCCGCGCCGCTGCCAACATCCACCAAGCTGCCCATAACGTCCGCCCGGGCCGCAAAGACCAGTGAATCGATGAAATGCTTGTCCTCTATCTCCTCCGGCTGCAAAATCGAGGTCAAATTCACTTTTTCATTCCATGCCACCAGCAGCTGGGCATATAGATCCAGCTGCTCCAGCTGGGCATCCTCCAGCAACACCCCTGCTTTGGCCGCTTTTTCACGCAATCGCCCTTTATCAACCACAATTTTCCACCATTTTCTCACTTTTCAACGCGCGGTTTCCACCCATGTGCTCTCCCGCGTTTTTGGTCTTTTTCTGCCAATCCCGCCAGTCAAGCCCCGCGGGTCACTCTTTGGTTTAGGGCTTTTTCGGTGCCTCCTACGGCGTTTCTGTGCCCTTCCACCACCGCTTCCTCATTGCCACCGGCATAGAACGCCCGGTTTTCCGTTTGCTGCATGTTTTCAACAACGATTTTAACAGTCATTTTCCGGCATTTTATTCTTCGCTTCATCGCCTATATCTTTGTTTGTTTTCAACATCCATTTTTGTCCTTTTTCGCTTTTTGCCGAGAAATTGCCAGCGCGAGGGCCAGCTGGGCGATGTCATTGGGCGAAACGCCGGGTATCCGGGCCGCCTGCCCCAGGGAAATCGGCCGAATCTTGTCCAGTTTTTCCCGTGCTTCCAGCCGCAGGCCCAAAAGCCCCCCATATTGGAAATCAGGTGGTATTTTGGTCCCCTCCTGCTTTTTCAGCGCCTCGATCTGTGCCAGCTGCCGCCGAATGTAGCCCTCATACTTGATGTCTGTCTCAATGCGCCCAATCGAAATCTCATCCAGTGCCTCACCAGCACCCACCAGCGCCAGCACATCCGCATAGCCGATCTGCGGCCGGCGCAATAATTCAAAAGCACTCACCGCCGTTTTCAGGGGCGTCATTTCTTTTTCTGCCAGCAGCGCCTCTGCATTTTCCGGGCGCACCTTCGCACTTTTCAGGCGTTCAATTTCACGCTCTATTTTTGCACTTTTTTCGCAATATTTCTGCCAGCGGGCATCATCCACCAGCCCAATTTCGCGCCCCAGCGGCGTCAGTCGCGCATCGGCATTGTCTTGCCGCAGGTACAGCCGGTACTCACTACGGCTGGTCATCATTCGGTATGGGTCGCTCACACCTTTTGTCACCAAATCATCTATCAGCGTTCCAATATAACTTTGGTGCCGCGCAAAAACGATTCCCGCCTGGCCCTTCGCCTGCCGCGCCGCGTTGACGCCGGCCACAAGCCCCTGTGCCGCCGCCTCCTCATAGCCGGAGCTACCGTTGAACTGCCCCGCGCCATACAGCCCGGCCACCGGCATGCTCTCCAGCGTCGGCTTCAGCTGCAGCGGGTCCATGCAGTCATATTCGATGGCATAGGCCGGCCGCATAATTTCCAATCGTTCAAAACCCTCTATGCTTCGATACATTTCCATTTGAACGTCCTCGGGTAGCGACGATGACATGCCCTGCAAATAATATTCCTCTGTGCCCAGCCCGCACGGCTCCACAAACAATTGATGCTGCCGTTTTTCCGCAAAACGCACCACTTTGTCCTCAATACTGGGGCAATACCGCGGGCCGACCCCTTCAATCTCTCCGCCATAAAGCGGCGACCGGTGCAGATTTGCACGAATGATCGCATGGGTGCGTTCATTGGTGTAGGCAATGTAGCAATCCACCTTGTTTTCCAGCTTTTTCTCATTCATGAAGCTGAACGGCAAAATCGTCTCGTCACCACTTTGCCGCTCCAGCCGTGTAAAATCGATGGAGCGCCTGTGCACCCGCGCAGGCGTTCCTGTTTTAAATCGCCTCAACGTCATTCCAAGCGTCTTCAGGCTCTCGCTGAGCGCCGTGGCCGCCTGTGCGCCATCCGGGCCGGACGCATAGTTCGCCTCGCCGATAAATATCTTTCCGCCCAAATAAGTGCCAGTGGCAACCACCACGGCCTTCACTTTATATTCTGCGCCCAATCGCGTAATAACCGATTTTACGCAGCCATTTTCCTCTAATATTTCGACAATTTCTGCCTGCTTGATCATCAAGTTTTCCACATCTTCCAACAGGCGCTTTGTCACCAGGTGGTACTGTGCCCGGTCGGTCTGCACGCGCAGGCTGTGCACGGCAGGGCCCTTGCCTTTGTTCAGCATTCGGCTTTGGATCATCGTCTCGTCGGCGGCGAGGCCCATGCACCCGCCCAGTGCGTCGATCTCCCGCACCAGGTGGCCTTTTGCCGTGCCGCCGATGCTGGGGTTGCACGGCAGGTTGCCTATGGCGTCCAGACCGAGGGTGAACAGCACCGTCGGCACACCCAGGCGCGCAGCGGCCACGGCCGCCTCTATGCCCGCATGTCCCCCGCCGATCACCGCCACATCATAGGCTTCCACTTCCAGCATTCTTCGCGCTCCTATGTCATACCATATTTATTCATGGTTTATATGCTTATTTCCTTTGGGTTTTACAAGACATTTCTCAGTATTTTTACCGCAGCGGGCAAGCCCGGCCGCAACCTCTATTTTCACAATAAAAGCCACCTAAAAAATGCGCTTTTCGTTTCCTTCTCCTGCGATTCTTGTGGCGCCATGCCACCTCTGCCTCATTTGTGCTGTTTTTATCCTTGTTTTCCCGCTTTTCGTCTCCGTTTTCAACTTATCAACCAAGTATGCTCTCATTTGCCCACACAGAAATTGGCAAATACTTCATCAATTATCCGCTCTGATACGCGCTCCCCGGTAAGCTCTGCCAGCGCAGCCAGCGCATCGTCCAGGCACACCCCGGCCGCGTCCAGTGCAAATCCGCCTTCCAACGCCGTTATTCCGGCCTCCAGGGCATCCCGCGCGGCCACCGCGCTCTGCAGCTGCCGCTGGTTTGCGATCATCGCCGCGTCCGTGTCCAGTGTGCCCACATCCAAAAGTTCAACGACTGCACGTTCAATAACCTCGACTGTCTCCGGCCGCTTGGCGCTCACTGCCACCACTGCACTAAAATAAGGCGCCAAGGCCTCCGGCTGCAGCACGGTGCCCAAATCGCTCTTGTTGATGATGCCCAGCGCGCGGCGCCCCCGGCACTGCTCGGCCAGCTCCAGGCCCGCCGCGTCCAGTGTCTCCGAGCCGTCAAACACGGCCAGCACCAGATCAGCATGTTTCAGTTCTTCGTAGCTGCGCCGAATTCCCTCCTGCTCTATCACGTCTTGCGCGGCGTGCAGCCCGGCGGTGTCGCTCACACGCAGGCACACGCCGCCCACCTGTATCGTTTCGCGCACCACATCGCGTGTGGTGCCCGCCTGCGGCGTTACAATGGTGCGCTCGAAGCCGGACAGCAGGTTGAAAAGTGTCGATTTGCCCACATTCGGGCTGCCCACGATGGCGGCCCGAACGCCGCGCCGCACCACCATGCCGCGGTCGTAATCGCAGATCATCTCCGCCAGCGCGTCGCGCACGTCGCCCGCCACGGCACAAAAGGCCTCCGGGCTCAGCTGCTCCACGCCCTCCTCCGGGTAGTCCACATAGGCGGCCAGATGTGCCGCCAAACCCAGCAGCCGCGCTTTCATCTCTTCCGTTTTTTTGTGCAGCGCGCCGCCCAGCGCGGCCTCTGCCGCCAAAGCGCCCTGCCGCGAGGTGGCCGCCACCAGGTCCATCACGGCCTCCGCCTGGGTCAGGTCCATGCGCCCGTTCAAAAAGGCCCGCCGCGTGAACTCGCCCGGCCCCGCCGGCCGCGCCCCGCTCTCCACACAGGCCTCCACGATCAGCCGGGCCACCGTGTCGCTGCCATGGCAGGTCAGCTCCACCATCTCTTCGCCGGTGTAGCTGTTCGGCGCGCGGAAGCACAGCGCGATGCCGTCGTCCAGCACCTTGCCGCGTGAGACAAAGCGCCCGTATGCCGCCGAATATCCCGGCATTTTTTCCAGATTTTTGTGCGCATTTTTGGGCTGGAATATTTTGCCGGCCACCCGGCAGCTCTGCGGCCCGGAAAGGCGCACCATAGCCACGCCGCCCGCCCCCGGCGGCGTGGCTATGGCCACAAT
>JBFXKS010000042.1:0-10179 GCA_050173515.1 Oscillospiraceae bacterium
CTTCCTGCCCTCGCTCGCAGGCTCCTATTTCCTGTTCAACGTTTTTCTCAAGCAGATTTTTCTGGACGCTATTTTCCGCACCTCAGAGGACAACCTGATAAACACCTTCAGCTTTTCGTTCCGGCGCATGCTGCAGTCCACCTTCACCTACGAGGGCATCTCCATTTCCCTCAAGGGCCTCATCGCCCGGCTGCACTACCTGTTCTCCTCCAGCTTTGGGCTTTTCCTTGTGGCCTCCATCCTGCTGCTCATCTTTTTCTTCGGCTTTCTGCGCCGGCGGTTCGGCAAGGGCAAAACCCTGCATCCCGCGGGCCAAAACACACTTTTTGTGTTGGTTTTCCATGCCGGCATCAGCTTCATTGGCGGCCTTTTCGTCTCCCTGCTGAACGGCGCCCATGCCACCATCAGCATGAAGGGCACCTATTTTCTTTATGCCCGTTATTATGAATACATGGCCGTCCCCCTGCTTTTTCTCGGCCTTTACCTGTTATTCACCCAAGCGCTTCCCACCAAAAAACTGGTGGCCATCTTCTCCGCATCCGCCGCCATCTACCTTGTTTTCACCGTCCTCATGCGCCTCTACCTCGTCGGCCCCATCGAGGCCGGCTCGAAGAAACGTTTTTCCATTTTGGGCGTTCTGCCGTTCACCGGCAACGCATTCAGCCGCCTGCAAACCGACAGCAACAACTACTTCGACCATTACAATGTCACCGTCATGGCCGTTGTCACCCTTGGTGTTCTGGGCCTCCTTGCACTGCTCATCTGCCGCCGGCGCCTGCTGGCCTCGCTGGGCGTACTGTGTGTGTGCTTTTTGTACGTCACCTTTTATGCGCTGGGCACCACGCTGTTGCCCTGGTCCAGCAAAAACCATGAGGAAAACCTGCTGCCCTATCAATACTCCGCCATCAGTCTCTCTTATTATGACGCCCTTTACGAGGCCTATCCCAACCTGTACTACCTCTCGCCCCAGCTCATCGACCCACCCTATGGCGTCAGTGCCTATGGCCCTCAGCTCTCCCTCAACAACTACTCTGTCCAAACGCACCTCACCCTGGATAAAGTGCTCGAGATGGAAGACCCTGCCACCCAGCTGGGAAATGCCATTTTGATTTCGCACGATTATTTCGACCTCACTTCCGCACCGCCCGGTTTCACCCTCATCCATTCCGACTGGAATGCCACCATCTGGATATATGGCGAAGAAATCACCGCCTCTTGGGCGGCCCTGACCGCCGAGGGGCCCTAGTTCCTGCAAGCTTTGAGCTCACCTAAAAAATGTGCAGAAAGGAGGCCGCCATGCGGGACATCACCATCGCAATCATCGCCGCCAGTTACCACGGCAACAAGGGCGCAGCCGCCATGCTGCAAAGCTCTATCCACCAGCTTCTGGCCCGCTTTGGCGCGGCGCTGCACATCAACCTGATGTCCGTGTACCCAAAGGCGGACAAAAAGCTGCTCCCGTTCGATTTCATCAGGGTGGTGCCCAGCCAGCCCGAGCGCGTGGTGTTTTTCGCCTTCCCGCTGGCCATCCTCTACCGGTTGTTCCGCTGGCTGCCGCCCGTGCGCCGGCTCATCGCCCGCAACAAGGTCATCAAGGCCTACACCCAAACCGACCTCGCCATCGACGAGGCCGGCATCTCCTTCGTGGACTCTCGCGGCTTCGTCATGAACCTCTATGCGTTCATCACCATCGCCATTCCCATGCTGGTGGGCGTGCCCGTGGTCAAATACTCGCAGGCACTGGGCACTTTCCACGCCCCTGCCAACCGGTGGCTTGCCAAGCGCATCCTGCCCAAGGTGAAAATCATCTGCGCCCGCGGCGAGATCACCCGGCAAAACCTGGCCGACATCGGCATTGCGGAAAACGTGGTGCTGTGCGCCGACGGCGCCTTCTCCATGCCGGACGATGCGGCCATCGACGCCGAGGTGGCCGCGCTGTGCCAGGGTGACGCGTTTTATCAGGACGATGTCATCGGCCTGTCGCTCAGCTCGGTGGTGGAGAAGAAATGCACCAAGATGGGCATCGACTACCGCGCGGTGATGACGCAGTTTGTCGATACGCTCACCGCCCGCGGCTTTTCCGTATTGCTGCTTGCCAACGCCGCACGCCTGGGCAGCGACAAGCCGCGCAACAACGATTTGATGGTCTGCGACGCGGTGTATGCCGCTGCCGCCGAAAAAGAGCGCGTGCGCTGGTACCCGGAAGAGATGCCGCCGGAGAAGATCCGTGCGCTCATCGCGCGCTGCCGCCTGCTGGTGGCCGCGCGGTTCCACGCCATGATCGGCGCGCTGGAAAAAGGCGTGCCCACCCTGCTGGTGGGCTGGAGCCACAAATACAAAGAAGTGCTGGACATGTTCGAGCTGGGCGATTGCGCTGTCGACTTCTCCGCGCTGGACAGCGACATGCTGCTGCAACACTTTGATGCCATGCTGGAAAACGAAAATGCCATCCGCGCGGCCATTCAAAGCCATTTGCCCGCCGTGCTGGAAAGCTCCCGGCAGAACATCGCCCTGTTTGCGCAGTATATCGACGAGCACGTTCTGCCCACCACCGCTGCCGCCGCTGCCCCGGCCGACGACACCGGCAGCGACGAGGCGCCGACCAAAAAGAAAAAATGGACCACATGGGCCGGCCGCCTGCTTATGCTGGTCGCCTTTGCCTTCATCATCTACAGCCTTGTTAAAAATCTGGTGGATTTTTCCATCCTGAAAAGCGCGCCGGTGGTCATAGGCCTTTGCCTGCTGCCATTTTTGCACGCGGTGGGCATCTTTTGGGGCTCCGTCACCTTTTCGCACATCCTCGACATGATGGCCAGCCACCCGGTGGACCGCTCGCTCGTCTCCCGCATCTACTGCCGGTCCAACCTCTACCGCTACATCCCGGGCAACATCATGCACTATGTGGGCCGAAACCAAATCGCCGTCGACGCCGGCATCCCACACTCCGAGGTGGTGTTCTCCACCATTGCCGACGCCATTTTCCTGCTGCTGTCCGCCCTCATCATCACGGTGGGCTGCGCCTTCGACTATTTCTTCCAGTACCTCGCCCAGCTCTCCATCTCGCTGCCCGTGGTGCTGGCCGTGGTGGCGGGCGTGGTGCTCGTCGCCGCCGTGTTATTCGTCCTGCGCAAAAAAATCGGCCATCTCATCAAAAAATACATCAACATCATGCGGCGCATCCGCTTCAAAAAAAGCCTGCTGTTCCTGGTGATGGTCGGCATGCGGCTGGTCAACAACGCCGTGGTCTACCTGTGCACCATCGCCTTGCTGGGCCAGCCGCTGAAGGCGGCCTTGGTGCCGCAGATCATCGGCCTTTTTGTCATGTCGTGGGCCATTGGCTTCCTCACGCCCGGTGCGCCGGCGGGGCTGGGCGTGCGCGAGGCCGTGATGCTGATGTTTTTGGGCGACGTGCTGGACGCCAACGTGCTCATGGCCTCCACCATCATCTACCGTGTCATCTGTATCCTGGGCGACATCATCGCGCTCGCCTATTCCAAAATATACGTGTCCATCCGGCAAAGGCGCCTGGCGCGCAAAGGCGCCCTGCCCGGCGACACCACATCCCGCACATAGGAGGCCCCCATGCAGTTTGGAGCCATCTTCCACCGAGCATCCAAAACCCTCGACGACGACATCCAGACCTACGCGGCGCTGCAGTTTTTGCCGCAGGTGGATGTCTTCATCGACCGCGAGGCGCTGGCCGGCTTTGAAGGGCTGAACGGCGAAGCGGTGGCCGTTATTTTGAACGGCAGCTTTTTGGACCACAAATACCGCTGGCCGCCCAGCCGGTTCATCCACCCGCTGTGCACCTCCATGCATTTTAAGCAGCGGGACTGCTGGGGCCTTGGCACCAGTTTTCTGGACGGCGCGGGCGGCGCATGGCTTCGGCAGTATGGCCCGGTGGGCTGCATGGACGACGAAACCCTGCGCGTGTGCGACTTCCACCGCATCCCGCACACCTTTTCCGGCTGCCTGTCCCTATGCCTGCCCCGCCGCCCGCGCGAAGGCGATGGCGCTTACATCTGCGCGGTGGACCTGCCCGAGGCCGCCCTGGCCGAGGTGGGCCGGCAGGTGGGCGCGCATGCGCTGCACGTGGTGCGCACCAGCCATGCGCTGGACAGCACTGCCGCGGCGGCCCCCATGGAGCCGCGCATGGACCGCGTGGCGCGCCAGCTGGCCCTGTATCAAAGCGCCCGGTGCGTGGTGACCACCCGGCTGCACGCCGCCTTGGCCTGCCTTGCGCTGGGTGTGCCGGTGCTTTTTCTGCGCGCAGCCGAAGACGAAGATGCCCCGCCCGACCGCCTGCTATCGCTGCTGCACACCGAGGACCCCCGCCGGTTCGGGCTGGGGCTCTCCGGCTATGACATCGTGCACCCGCCCGAAAACAGCCGGGCGTTCGAGGCCCTGCGGGATGCACTGGACGAGACGGTGCGCGCCTTTGTGGCCAGCTGCCAGGCGGCTGCCCCCAAAGCGCCGCCGGCTGAGGATGCGGCGGAAAGCGAAAGCATCGAGCGCTTCCGGCAGAACCTGCTCTCACAGGTGGCCGACGCCTCTTACGAGCAGCTCACCGCCGACGAGGCCGCCCACCGCGACCTGGCCGAAAAGCACCGCGAGATGCAGGCAAGCCTTGGCCGCGCACTGGCCGAAGCCGAGGCCGGGCAAACCGAACTGCGCGTGCAGCGGGACCACCTGTGGCGGCAAAACCAGATCGTGCGCGAGGTGGAAGTGGAGGCCTCGGGGCATCTCGACGCCATTGCGAAGTCGCGCTCTTACCGGCTGTACCGCACCTTGCAGGCCGGGCTGCGCGAGCTGAAAAGCCTGAACCCGGTGCGCTGGGGGCGGTTCATCGCAGCGGTGTTTGCGCGGCTGGCCGGCCGCCCGGCCCGGCTGCACCGCTACCGCCTGCAAGACCCGCTTTTGCAGGTGCAGCGCTTTTTGAGCCACAAGGCCAACAGCGACATACCCGGCTACAACCTGGCCATCCAAAACTGCTTTGTGCCGCTGGACGAGGGCATCCTGCGCGACTTGCAGGCCATCCTGCACACCATTCGCAAGCACAAGAAGGTGATGTGGATACTGGCGCCGCTGTTCCGCGACGCCGTGCTCACCGACGGGTACTACCGGCGCATCAAGGCGGTGGACGACATGCTGGGCCCTGGCGTGCACCGCGTCTACCTGTCCCAGCTCTACCTGGCAGACAAAAACCTCGCCGTGCCCTTCGCGGTAGACCTGGACTCGCCCGGCCGCTGGGAGTTTGCCTACGACCTGGAAAACCCCGCCCACATCGCCATGCTGAAGACCCTATTGCACCCGGCCGACACCTTCTACTCCCACAGCGTGGAGCAGATCAGCGCCATCGCCACCGACGGCGCCCACACCGGCCCGCTGTTTGTGGACATGCACGGCATCTCGCCCGAAGAGCGCGCCATGCAGGGCGACATGGTGGCCGCCCAGCGCGCGGGCGACCAGGAGGCCTTTGTGGCCAAACACGCCCACCGCATCGTGGTGGTCACTGGCGCCATGGGCCAGCACTACCGCGAAAAGTACCCCGAGCTGAAACCGGACATCATCACCATGCCCATTTTGGAAACAGCGGTGGACCTGCAGCACAAGACCTTTGCCGCGCGGCCGCTGGAAGACGGCAAACCCGTGGTGGTGTACGCCGGGGCCTTGCAGGAGTGGCAGCAGATAGGCCCCATGCAAAACGCCATCTCCGCGCGCCGGGCCGACTGTGCCTACCGCATTTTCACCAGCCAGCCCGAGGAATTCATGGAGATGTGGGGCACGCGGCCACAGCCCGCCCAGATGACGGTGGGCACGCGCTCGGTGCAGCAGCTGAAAAAAGAATACGAGAGCTGCCACTATGGCTTTGCCCTGCGCGAGGACACCGCGGTGAACCGGGTATCCTGCCCCACCAAGCTGGTGGAATACCTCGAATACGGCATCGTGCCCATCTTGCAAACGCCGAACATCGGCGACTTTGTGGCCCTGGGCATGGCCTGGCTGCCGCTGGAGGACTTTTTGCAGGGCAAGCTGCCCACCGAGGCCGAGCGCGTGCAGATGGCCCAGAGCAACCTTGCCGTGCTGGGCCGCCTGAACGCGCTGTTTGAGAGCGGGCGCGCCGCGCTGCTGGCCGCGCTGGACATCGGGAAAGGGGGCCGCACGTGAACTGGGACAGGCTATTTCGCCACCGGCCAAACACCGATGCCCCGCCGGGCATCGGGCTGGTGGTCACCGGCTTTGACAAAGGCGGGCTGGAGCAGGTGGTGTTCAACCTGTACCAGGGCTTCCGCCGGCACGGCCACGCGGCCTTCATCCTGTGCGAAAAGCCCCAGCTGGCCGGCTGGTTCGCCCAGCAGATGCCCAACCTGCGGCACTTCCGCATCTTTGGCGGCAGCGAAGAAGACTTTTTGAACTTCTGCCTTGAAAACAACATCCGCTCGCTGCACTACCACTACAACACCTTTTTGATGGAGCGGGCCGCCTCGCTGGGCATGCGCGTGTTCTACACCATCCACAACGTGTACACCTGGTTTGGCGACGACGAGATGGCCGAGCGGGCCGCCTGCCTGGAGGTGTGCAGCGGCGTGGCGGCGGTCTCCGGCTTTGTGAAGGACTATTTCTGCGCGCGCAGCGGCTTTCCCGCCGAGCGCGTGGCCGTCATCCCGAACGGCATCGACTTCAGCGAGCTGAACGGCGAGACGCTGCCTGCGGCCATTGCCACGCGCAGTGCGCTGGGCCTGCCTGAAGACGCCATCGTCATCGCTCAGGTCTCCAGCATCAACGCGGTGAAGCACCAGATGGGCATGGTGGGCGTGATGGAGAAGCTGGTGCGCAAAAACCCGCGCTTCCACCTGCTGTTCGCCGGCAATGTCATCGAGCCGGATTACCTTGCTGCGCTGACACAGGCGGTGGAAAAATCTTCGGCCAAGGCGCACATCCACTTTGTGCCCTTTTTTGCCCACCGGTATATGGGCGCCTTCTTGCGCCAGCAGGTGGACATCTTCGCCCTGCCCACCTTGCAGGAGGGCTGCAGCAACGCCGTGCAGGAGGCCATCTACTGCCGGGTGCCCATGGTGCTCACCGACGTGGGCAATGCCCGCGATGTGAAGGATGTCGCCGCGTGCATCGTGGCGCCCACCGCCTATGGCGCGGTGGAAAACCTGCGCCCGCACACCGTGGTGGCCTTCTCGCGGCAAAAGAACGCCGCCAACCGCGACGCGCTGTGCGATGCCTTCACCACCATGGGCGAACAGCTGGAGCAGTATAGGGCCGCTGCCGCCGCGGTGGACGCCGATTTCATCCAAAGCCTTTCGGTGGAGCAGATGGTGCAGCGGTATTTAAGCCTGATTTTCGGCTAAAGCATGGCACATAAAAAAGAAGTGGCGCTCCGCCACTTCTTTTTTTATCCCTTTATGCCAAGCTACCGCCCGGGGTACATGGCCTCGCAGTAGCTGCACCGGTAGGTGCCGCTCGCCTCGTCGTCCAGCAGGAACACGTGGTCTATCTCCTGCTCGGTTTGCGTGATGCAGCGCGGGTTGCTGCAGGTGATGACATTGCGCAGCGTCTTGGGCAAGGCCAGCTTCTTTTTGCCCACCCGCTTTTCGTCCTTGATGATGTTCACCGTGATGGTGGGGTCGAGGTAACCCAGCATCTCAAGGTCCAGGTCTATCTCAGAGTCTATTTTCAGCATGTCCTTCTTGCCTTTTTTCTTGCTCTCCACGTTTTTGATGATGGCCACGCAGCAGTCCAGCTCTTCCAAATCGAGGTAGCGATAGATCTCCATGGCGCGCCCGGCCGTGATGTGGTCCAGCACGATGCCGTTCTTTATCCCGTCTATATTCATTGCAGCGCAGCTCCTTTCAGCAGCAGGGTGATGAGCGCCATGCGCACGAACTTGCCGTTTTTCACTTGCCGGAAATAGGCGGCACGCGGGTCTGCGTCCACCTTCACCGATATCTCGTTCACGCGTGGCAAGGGGTGCAGCACCACCGCGTCGTCGCGCATCAGCCGCATTTTTCCGGTGTCCAGGATGAACTGGTCTTTTAATCGCAGGTAATCCTCCTCGTTGAAGAAGCGCTCGCGCTGCACGCGCGTCATGTACAGAATGTCCACCTCGCCCAGCGCGCCCTCCATCTGGTCGGTCTCGGTGAAGGGCATGCCGTGCCGGGCGATCACGCCACTCTTCAGGTACTCGGGCACGCGCAGCTCGTCGGGCGAAATGGCCACGATCCTGATGCCGCTGTGCGCGCTCAGCGCCTCGATGAGCGAGTGCACGGTGCGCCCGAATTTGAGGTCGCCGCACAGGCCCACGGTGAGGTCGTCCAGCCGGCCCGTCTCCCGCTTGATGGTCAGCAGGTCGGTGAGCGTCTGCGTGGGGTGGGCGTGGCCGCCGTCGCCCGCGTTGATCACCGGCACCTCTGACACCCCGGCCGCCAGCAGCGCCGCGCCCTCTTTGGGGTGGCGCATGGCGATCAAGTCGGCATAGCAGGCCACCGTACGCACGGTGTCGGCCACGCTCTCGCCTTTTGCCGCAGAGCTGGCGTTCGCCTCGGAAAACCCCAGCACATCGCCGCCAAGGCTCAGCATGGCCGCCTCAAAACTGAGGCGGGTGCGGGTGCTGGGCTCGAAAAACAGGGTGGCCAGTATCTTCCCGCTGCATTCGCCGCGCCAGGCGCCGGGGTTTTGGATGATGTCCTCAGCCAGGGCGATCACCTGCAATATCTCGTCTTTCGAATGGTTTTTTATGTCGATGAAATGTTCCATGCCATCCCTCCCCAAAGCTTCCGTTCCACACGGGTCACATTCGTTCATTCCGCTGCCTAATCCATCCACCCGGCATCCTGCGGGGCATCGCGAAACGCCTTCACGCGGGCGATGTCTGCGGTGGCGATGTAGCCGCCCTCGGCGGCCACCTCCAAAAGGGCGTCCAGCGTGCACAGGCTGTGGTTGCCCACGCCGGCGTCGGCCAGGCGCTGCGTGCCCTTGGCCATGCCGTAGGTGAAGATGCTCACCACGCCCTGTACCTCGGCGCCCGCCTGCCGCAGCGTGATGACGCTGTCCACCACGCTGCCGGCCGTGGAGATGAGGTCCTCCACCACCACCACTTTCTGCCCGGGTTCCACGCGGCCCTCCACCTTGCCGCCGCGGCCGTGGTCCTTCTCGCCGCCGCGCACATAGCCCATGGGCAGCTGCATCAGGTGGGCGGCAATTGCCGCGTGGGCAATGCCCGCGGTGGCCGTGCCGAACAGGCCCTCGCAGCCTGCGTGGTGCGTTTGCACCAGCTGTGCCAGCCCCGCCTCTATCTGCCCGCGCAACGCCGGGTGAGACAGGGTGAGCCGGTTGTCGCAGTAGATGGGGCTTTTGATGCCCGACGCCCAGGTGAACGGCTCATCTGGCCGCAAAAACACCGCCCCTATTTTTAAAAGGCCCAATGCGATCTCTTTTTCCATGGTCACGCTCCCCTGCTTTCCTTGTTTTTCACTATCCCACAAACGCCGCCACACAGCGGCGCCACGCGGCCAGCGGGTCTTGCGCCTGCGTGATGGGCCGGCCCACCACGATGTAATCCGAGCCGATCTCCCTGGCCTTGGCGGGTGTGGTGATGCGCACCTGGTCGTCCTTGCTGTCCTTCTCGAAGCGAATGCCCGGCGTCACCGTCATGAAGGCGTTGCCACAGGCCGCCTTCACCATGCCGGCCTCCAGCGGCGAGCACACCACGCCGTCCAGCCCGGCTTTCTGCGCATTCTGCGCATAGTGCAGCACGGTGGCCTCTATGCCGGCATCGATGAGCAACTCTTTTTGCATGCGCTCTTCGCTGGTGGAGGTGAGCTGGGTGACCGCAAACAGCAGCGGGCGGCTGCCGTCCGGGCGGGTCAGGCCCTTCAGCGCGGCCTCCATCATGGCCATGGTGCCCGCGGCGTGCAGGTTCACCATGTCGGCGCCCAGGGCGCTCAGCACCTGCATGGCCTTCTGCACGGTGTTCGGGATGTCGTGCAGCTTCAGGTCCAAAAACAGCGGGTGGCCACGCCGCTTTATCTCCTGCACCATGGCGTTCCCGGCGGCGTAATACAGCTCCATGCCCACCTTCACATAGGGCTTTTCGCCCTCGAAGCGGTCCAAAAAAGCCAGCGCTTCGTCCTTTGCGCTGAAGTCCAGCGCGATGATCACATCTTTTCC
>JBFXKS010000043.1:0-9975 GCA_050173515.1 Oscillospiraceae bacterium
CCGACACCAAAACCAAAGGATATCCGGCCGCCTGCTGCAGCAAGCGGTTGACCCTTGGCCGTGCGATGAACACTTTCCGCTGTAAAGCGTCCCCATAGTCCATTTTGAAGCGTCCCCTCCAAAGCGGCCACCCGTGAAGATGGCCGCCCCGCCCTGGATAGAAAACGAATGGTGGTTAGTGTAGCTATATGGTAGCATATTCCACATCCAAAGGCAAGACAAACGGCGGGCGCAAAACGCCCGCCGCTGCTGGGGGCAAGAGTTTTCGCCCCTGGAAGCCTCGCTTTAGGAAATAACCCCTTTGCTGCGCAGGAATTCGCGGGTGACGTCGTCCACGTTCTCCTCCTCCACGTCCACGCGGTAGGACAGCTCCGTCATCTCTTCATTGTTGCACACGCCGCCCAGTTTGTTCAAAACCTCTTTCAGGTCCGGCGCCACATCCTTCACGCGGTCGAACAGATCGCCCCGCACAAGCAGCGCGCCATTGTAGTCCGGGAAGTAGCTGCGGTCGTCCTCCAGCACGCGCAGCTGGGCCTTCTTGTTCAGGCCGTCGGTGGTGTACACCACCAGCACCTCCACGTTGCCGCTCTCCACCGCGGCATACTTCAGGTTCATGTCTATCTGGCGCACGTCCTTGAACTCGAGGCCGTAGAACTGGGTGAAAGGATTGAACTTGGCCATGCCCTCCTCAGAGAAGAACTCGTGCTCGGCGCCGAACACGAACTCGCCGGCCAGCGGCACCAGCTCCGAGATGGTGGAGATGCCATGCTCTGCGGCCAGGCCCTCTGGCATGGCCAGCGAATAGGTGTTGTTGTTGCCGATCTTGTCCAGCAGGTAGACGCCCTCCTGCTCCTCGGCCACGCGGTTCACATACTCGTGGATGGTCTCATCCGCGGGCACGTCGGTGACGTCCAGGTGCAGGAAGGTGGTGAGCACGGTGCCGTCGTAGGAATTGAACACATCGCACTTGTCGTTCAGCATCTCCTTGTACATGTTCACGCTGGACATGGCCTCGCCCAGCTCCACCTCAAGGTCTGTGTACTCCTCCACCACGAACTTCACCATGCGGTGCACGATCTTCATCTCGGCAAAGGTGCCGTCGTACATGCGCAGGGCCACCTTTTCGCCACCGCCGCAGGCCACCAGCGGAAGGGCCAGCACCAATACCAGCACCAGGGAAATGATTTTCTTCATTGTGAACACTCCTTTATAGAAAAGTTGTTATACCCATAAATTACACCGGCGAGAAACGCCGCCGCATACGTTTTTCAATGAAGCCCATGATGGAATCGAACAGAACGGCCATGAGCATGAGCGCCAGCGTGCCCGACAGGATGAGCCCCATGTTCTGCACGCGGATGCCCTGGTAGATGACGTTCCCCAGGCCCCCGCCGCCCACAAAGTAGGCGAACACGGCCGTGCCCACCGAGGTGACGGTGGCGATGCGGATGCCGGCGAAGATGAGGGGCGAGGCGATGGGCAGCTCCACGTGGACCAGCCGATAAAAGCGGGTCATGCCCATGCCAAAGGCCACCTCTTTGATGGCGGGGTCCACCTCGCTGAGGCCGACACAGGTGTTGTGCACCACCGGCATCAGCGAGTACAGGAACAGCCCGATGACCACGGTGGGCCGCCCCGCGCCCAGAAAGACCATCAGGATGCCCAAAAGCGCCAGCGAAGGCACCGTTTGCAACAGCTGCACCACCGTGAGGATGACGCGCCGCACCTTGGGGAAATAGTAGGCGCAGATGCCAACGGGCACGCCGGCGGCGATGGTGAGGCAGATGGCGAGCCCCACGTTGGTGAGATGCTCGAGGATGATTTTTACGGTCATTTGCCTGCCCTCCTCAGCGGTTTCGGAATCAGTTTCTTGCTGAGCAGGTCGATGAGCAGACTGAAGCCGATGGCCATGATGGCGGCCGGGATGGCCCCCGCGATGATGAGGGTGTTGTTATTGCTGGTCACGCCGGTGTAGATGAACTCTCCAAGGCCGCCAAGGCCGATCATGGCGGCCAGCACCGTCCAGCTGACGGTGTATACGGTGGACAGCCGCAGCCCCGCGATGATGGAGGGCAGCGCCAGCGGGATCTCCACCTTCACAAGCGCCTGGAAGCCCGACATGCCGCAGCCGCGGGCGGCCTCTTTGTACTCCTGCGGCACCTCCACAATGCCCACGTAGGTGTTTTTGAGCACCGGGAACACCGCGTAGATGGACAGCGCGATGATGACCGTTCGGGGCACCATGCCCAGGTACACGAACAGCACGCCCAAAAAGACGATGCCCGGGATGGTTTGGAACAGCGAAAGGACGGGCAGCACGAACCGGGCCCAGCGCGGCGCGCGGGACAGCAGCACCCCCAGCACCAGCGCCACCACAAAGCCGATGGACACCGACACCACCACGTAGAACAGGTGGGTGAAGATGGCGTTCACCAGCCGGGTGCCGTAGAGCGAGAAGAAGTTAGCCATCGCGCTCCCCCCAAACGGCGTCGGCCAGGGACTGGGCCACGCTGGTTTTGGTGACGATGCCGGCCACGGTGTCGTCATGGTTCAGCACCACCACATAGCTGTCGTTGCCGGCCAGCAGCTTGTCAAAGCAGGTCTGGGCGTCCTCGTCAATGTAGGACCAAGCGTTGTCGGTGCGCAACAGCGAGGCGATGCTGCGGGCTTCGGCGCCGCGGCGGCGGATGCTCTCGATGGCGACGATACCGGCGTAGGTGTCGTCGCGGTTCTTCACGATCAGCGTGTCCACGCGGCGGCGTGCCATCAGTTCCAACGACTCGTGCACGCCGCGGTCGATGTAGGTGCTCACCACATGGGTCTGGATAAAATCGGCGGCGGTCTGCGGGCGGTTCTCGTCCGGGCCCTTGCCGCCCATGAAGCTTCGGATGAGGTCGTTGGCCGGGTTCGCCAGCATCTCCTCGGGCGAGGCGCTCTGCACGATCTTGCCCTTGTCCATGAAGATGATGCGGTCGGCCAGGGTGAGGGCCTCGTCCATGTCGTGCGTGACAAAGACGATGGTCTTGTTCAGCTTGCGCTGCAGGCGGCTTATCTCCTCCTGCAGGGTGGTGCGGGTCATCGGGTCCAGCGCGCCAAAGGGCTCGTCCATCAGAACGATGGGCGGCGAGACGGCCAGCGCGCGCAGCACGCCGATGCGCTGCTGCTGCCCGCCCGACATCTGCGAGGGGTATTTGTGGGCGAACTCGTCGTAGGGCATGTTCACCAAATCCAGCATCTCGCGCACGATCTTGTCGCAGCGGGCCTTGTCGTACTTCAGCAGCTTGGGCACCACGCTGATGTTCTTCTCCACCGTCATGTTGGGGAACAGGCCGATCTGCTGGATGACATAGCCGATGGAGCGGCGCAGCTTCACGCGGTCCATCTGGCTGGTGTCCTTCCCGTTGATGTACACCTTGCCCTTTTCGGGGTCGATGAGGCGATTGATGGTTTTGAGCGTGGTGGTTTTGCCGCAGCCGCTGGGGCCTATCAGCACGGTGAACTCTCCCGCGTTCAACTCGAAGCTGAGGTCATCGAGCACGAGGACATCCCCATAGCTTTTACTGACGTTTTCAAAGCGTATCACCTGGTCGGCCTCCCAAAGCGTAAAAAAATAACTCCGTTTCACATTTTCGAAAAAATGCACGGGTTCAAAAAGCATTTGCTGGACAGAGTGCACATATATAATACAATATTTATTGGATTTCTGTCAATTCCGGCATTTTAAAACCAACAATATTGACCGGCCGGAGCCGAACCTGCGCAAAAAATACACTGGAAGTGGCGATTTTAAAAAAACAGGGCCGAGGCGTCCGGCCCTGTTTTGGCTGATAGAATTTTCGCGGGGGTTATGGCTATGCCTTTGCCTTGTCGGCTGCGGGCTCTTCTTCCGGCGCAAAGTCCTCATCGTCGTCCATCAAGTCGTCGTTGAAGTCTTCGCTGAACAAGAGCTGCTCGTACTCGTCCAGCTCCCTCTCGCGGCGGATGACGTAGAAATACAGGGCGCCCAGCACCCCTGCCACGGCGGCCAGGGCCACCAGCAGCGCGATGACTGTTGACTTCTTCATAACAATAACCTCCCCGGACTTTTTATGTCGAGCAATCGTTTTCCCTTGCACATCCCGGGCTTTTTTGCGGATGGCTCCGGCGGCGTTGCCCGCCACCAGCGCGGCACCGGCCACGCCGGCCATCGCCGACTTGCCCATGCCCATGAGCTGTTTTCGCGCGCGCGTCATCTTTTTCTGCGCATAGGCAAGCTTTTTGCTGAACTGCTTTACGGCCTTCATGGTCACCCTCCTTTTGGGGTACTTGCACGGCAACCCGTCGTGAATGTGTTACTATTATAACGGGTTTTGGCCGAAATTACAACCGGGATTTTTTTGTCGGACGCTGGGGCGCCGCCGCGGTGATGTGCGGCAGGTAGGCCTTGAAAGCGCCGGGCAGGGGCCATTTTTGCAGCACTTCTTCGGCAGGCACAAACCGGAAGGGCCCCGCAGGGGCCGCCACGCCTTGCGGCGCCGTGCACAGCCAGCCGGTCATCTGCCACACGCGGTGGGTGAAAATATGCCGGCCGGCCGGCAGCGCGCCGGCCAGCTGCGCGCCGGGCACGAGGGCGGCCAGCCGCGCTGCGGCCTCGGTCTCGCTCAGCTTTTCCTCGAAGGTGAGCGGCTGCCACAGCCCGGCCAGCAGGCCGCGGGGCGGCCGCTGCTGCAGCAGCACACGCGCGCCGCTGTGCACCACCAGCACCGTGACGTCCACAGAGCGCTTGGCCTTGGGCGGCGCCTTCACCGGCAGGGTATGCTGGATGCCCAGCGCCTTTGCGCGGCACAGCGCGGCCAGCGGGCATGCCGCGCACCGGGGGTTTGCCGGCAGACAGATGAGCGCGCCCAGTTCCATCAGGGCCTGGTTGAAGTCACCCGGGCGGGCGGCTGGCTGCTGGCGGCGCACCTCTTCGGAAAGCGCGCGCTTCACCTCGGGGCGGGTGATGTCGCCGTCGCTGGCCAGCAGACGGCTGGCCACCCGCAGCACGTTGCCGTCCACGGCCACCTCCGGCAGGCCAAAGGCGATGGAGGCGATGGCCCCGGCGGTGTAGGGGCCCACGCCGGGCAGGGCCAGCAGCGCCGCATAGCTGGCGGGCAGCTGCCCGCCGTGCTGCTGCATCACCACGCGGGCGGCCTTTTGCAGGTTGCGCGCGCGGCTGTAGTAGCCCAGGCCCTCCCACAGCTTGTGCAGTTCATCCTCACCGCAGGCGGCCAGGTGCGCCACGGTGGGCAGCCGCGCGATGAAACGCTCGTAGTAGGGCAGCGCGGTGGCCACCTGCGTCTGCTGCAGCATGGCCTCGCTCACCCACACATGGTAGGGCGTGGGGTCCTGCCGAAAGGGCAGCGCGCGCTTGTTTTCATCGTACCAGGCAAGCAAGGCCGCGGCAAAAGGCGGCAAGGGCCCGGGCGTGGCCCGGGCCGCTGCGGCTGTTGGCTGTCGGTTTTTTGGCATGGCGCTAAAAGCCGCCCGCCGTGCGCGGGAAGGGCAGCACGTCGCGGATGTTGGGGATGCCGGTGAGGTACATGACCAAACGCTCGAACCCCAGGCCGAAACCCGCGTGCTTCACGCCGCCAAAGCGGCGCAAGTCCAAAAACCACTCGTACTCGGCCAGGTCCATGTCCATCTCCTGCATGCGGGCGCGCAGCAGCGCCTCCCGCTCCTCGCGCTGGCTGCCGCCGATCAGCTCGCCCACGCCGGGCACCAGCATGTCGCAGGCGGCCACGGTCTTGCCGTCATCGTTCTGGCGCATATAGAAGCTCTTGATGGCCTTGGGATAGTCGGTGACGAAGACCGGCTTTTTATAGACCTCCTCGGTCAGGTAGCGCTCGTGCTCGGTCTGCAAATCGGCGCCCCACTCCACCTTGTACTGGAAATTCGCGTTGTTCTGCTCCAGCAGCTCCACGGCCTTGGTGTAGGTGATGCGCTCGAAGTTCGAGATGAGCAGGTTGCCCAGGCGGTCCAGCAAAGTCTTGTCGAAAAACTGGTTGAAGAAGGCCATCTCGTCGGGGCAGCGCTCCAGCACATACTCCACCACATATTTCACCATGTCCTCGGCCAGGTCCATGTCGTCAGAGAGGTCCGCAAAGGCAATCTCCGGCTCGATCATCCAGAACTCCGCGGCGTGGCGCGGGGTGTTGCTGTTCTCCGCGCGGAAGGTGGGCCCAAAGGTGTATACCTTGCCAAAGGCCAGCGCCATACCCTCGGCCTCCAGCTGGCCCGACACGGTGAGGTTCGTCTGCCGGCCGAAGAAATCCGCGCTGTAATCGGCCACGCCGTCCACCAGCGGCGGGTTCTCCGCCGGCAGGGTGGTCACGCGGAACATCTCGCCCGCGCCCTCGGCGTCAGAGCCGGTGATGATGGGCGTGTGGATGTAGACGAAGCCGCTTTTGTTGAAGAACTTGTGGATGGCATAGGCCGCGCTGCTGCGCACGCGAAAGGCCGCGGCAAAGGTGTTGGTGCGCGCGCGCAGGTGCGGCAAGGTGCGCAAGAACTCCACCGTGTGGCGCTTTTTCTGCAGCGGATAGTCGGGCGGGCTCTCGCCCTCTATCACAATGGAATCGGCGTTCACCTCCAGCGGCTGCTGGGCGCCGGGCGTGTGCACTACCCGGCCGTGCACGGTGAAGGCCGTGCCCACGCCGGCCTTGGCCACCTCGGCGTAGTTCGGCAGGCGGGCCTGCTCGAACACCACCTGCAGGCTTTTGAAGTTGGAGCCGTCGTTCAGCTCGATGAAGCCGATGCTCTTGGAATCCCGGATGGTGCGCGCCCAGCCGGACACGGTGACGGGTGTGCCGTCGGGCGGGGGCGTGCGGTAGAGGTGGTAAGCCGACTCGCGTTTCATATATACGATCCCTCCATGCGGTTATTGTCTCGTGTTTTGATTATACGTCAGTTGCGCCGATTTGCAAACCGTTTTGTGCCCGGCGGCGCAAAAACCGGCAAGATAGGGCAGCGTGGCCGCATTTTGGGCGATGTTTACAGTTTATTCTATATTTCCTGGGCAAAAACATGCGCGCGGGAAATTGGTTTTGGCACAGGACTGTGGTATACTATTTTGGCTGGAAATGAATTTTTGATGCAAAGGGAGGGGTGCCGGATGAAGCGGTTTGCCATCGTGCTGCTGACCATTTTGCTGTCGGCGCCCATTGCCCTGGGGCTGATGGCAGGCTTCGCCTATTTTGCCACGGGCGAGGCCAGCGTGCCCGCCCCAGCCATCACCGCCATGGGCACGAGCCTTGCCCCGCGGGCCTTCGAGTGGCAAGAGCCGGTGATGGCGGGCATTTTGTACCGCGATTTCACCAGGCAGGCCCCCGACGACGCCTGCACCGACCTGGGCGAAGTGACGACGACGGCGCTGACGCTGGATGTGCCCGAGGAATACGCCGCGGGCGCCCGGGCCGAGGTGCTCTATGGCGGCACGCGCGTCTGGGAGGGCCGCGCGCAGGACATCGGCCAGCTGGCACTGCTGGAAAACGGCAGCTACCGCCTGAAGGTGACCTGCGAAAAGGCCCCTGAACCCGAGCGCGGGCACGGGGTGTTCCATTATGAGGCAAGCTTTTCCGTGCTGGTGGAGCCGGTGCTGGAGGTGAACGCCGAACGGCTGGAACAGGGGGACGTGTTCGCCATCTGCATCAGCGACTTGGCCGCCGGCATCACACCCACCGTGGACGGTGAACTGGGCACGGCCCGCTTCACCCGGGCGGGCACCAGCCGCTCGGTGGCCTACCTGCCCATCCCGCACAACTGCCGCGCCGGCACCTATGAGATGACCGTGCAGGCGGGGCAATACAGCTGGGCGCTGTTGTTGCGCGTGTCGGCCGCAAAGTTCGAGCAGGTGTACCTGGACACCCGAACGCTGCCGGGCAGCGACAGCACAGCCAACAGCGCCGAGGCGCAGACGGCCTTCAAAGAGGCGATGGACCCGCTGTATGAGACGGCGGACGAAGAGCGCTACTGGCAGGGGGCTTTCGCCGCGCCTGTAGACGGCGAGATCGAGGTGCCGTATGGGCAGGCGGTGTACCCGGACGGCGTGCGCACGCCCACCGTGCACACGGGCGTGGACATCGCCGCGGCCGCGGGCAGCGCCGTGACCGCCCCAGCCAATGGGCGGGTGGTGTATGCGGGCGAGCTGGAGCACACCGGGGGCACCATCGTCATCGAGCACGGCGGCGGGCTGAAAACCTACTACTATCACCTGCGGCTGGTGAACGTGCGCCAGGGCGACTATGTGTTCACGGGCAACTACATCGGCCTGGTGGGCGACACCGGCTATGCCGAGCAGCCGCACCTGCACTTCGAGGCGCGCATCGGCAGCGAGAGCATCAGCGCCGGGCTGCTGCTGAACGGCACCAGTGGGCTATACGCTTTCGAAACCATAGAGGCGGAAAAATAGAGGCGCCTTTGCGGCGGCACGCGCCACAAAGGCACGAAATGCGACGCGGCGGCAAAGGCCGCCCGGCACAGAAAGGAGCGCACCATGGAAAACGGCGAGCAGAAAGTCCGGCAGCTGCAGGACATCATTTCGGGCAGCGACAACATCGTGTTTTTTGGCGGGGCGGGGGTGTCCACCGAGAGCGGGCTGCGCGATTTCCGCGGCTCGGACGGGCTGTACAACCAAAAGGCACGCAAGTGGCCGTTCTCGCCGGAGGAGATGGCCAGCCACAGCTTCTATGTGCGCCACAAGGACATCTTCTACGAGAACCACCGCGAAAACATGCTGGCGAAAGAGGTGCAGCCGAACCCGGCACACTTCAAGCTGGCCGAGCTGGAGCAGGCGGGCAAGCTGCGGGCCATCATCACCCAAAACATCGACAACCTGCACCAGGCGGCGGGCTCGCAGAACGTGATCGAATTGCACGGGAACTCCAGCCGGTACTATTGCGAAAAATGCGGCAAGTTTTTCACACGCGCCTATGTGAAGGAAACCAGCGGCATTCCCCACTGCGACAGCTGCGGCGGCGACGTGCGCCCGGACGTGGTGCTGTACGAGGAGGCGCTGGACAACAGCCTCATCGAAAAGGCGGTGCAATACATCCGCAACGCAGATGTGCTGATCATCGGGGGCACGTCGCTGGTGGTGTGGCCGGCGGCGGGCCTGGTGGACTATTTTGGCGGGCGGCACCTGGTGGTGATCAACCGGGACGACACCCACAAAAACAGCCGCGCAGACCTTGTGATAACAGACAGCATCGGCAAGGTGCTAGACGCGATACACGTATAAAAAGCAAAGCGGGCAGCATTTGACAGGACCAAGCGCATGTGATACTATAATAAAGCTCCGCTGAAAAAGTGAGCGGAGCCAGCATAGCGCGGGGTGGAGCAGTCCGGTAGCTCGTCGGGCTCATAACCCGAAGGTCGTAGGTTCAAATCCTGCCCCCGCAACCACGTAGCACCGTCGATTGGCAACCTAATCGGCGGTGTTTTTCTTTGTCTAAAACCGGATTTAGTGCACATTTGGCGCACAACCTCTCGAAAATTGGCCGGGGACCCCCAAAGCGGGAACCCGGCTTTTTTCTATCCTATTTTCAGCTTTCGTAGGATGGCATCTGCTATGCACTCGCTGGCCTTTTCGTCGGCCTGCTTGATGATGTGGCTGTAAATATCGGCGGTTGCCGGCGGCGAATCCATCCAGTATTTTGCGCTCGAAATCAACGGCCACCCGGTTGAGTTCCCGCTCTATCTGACGGGCAGTCATGCCCGGCGAAGAAATCACCATGGAACGCACCCCGGCGTTCTATGCGGCAATCCAGGCAGTGGGCGCACATATAAAATCACACCCGAGCAAAACAACCGCCTTGTTGAGTTGATCGTCGCACAGATGAATGCCGCCGAGGAGTATGGGAGCCGCGACCGGGTATGCCGCATGGATGTAAAGATGCACTTGCGCCACACCACCACGTATCAATACAATGCATTGGGCTGGTTGTTGCAGCAGGTTGC
>JBFXKS010000044.1:0-9788 GCA_050173515.1 Oscillospiraceae bacterium
TCATCACAAAAATGTTTTCATCCTGGAGCGTCTGGTAGGCGGGCAGCTCCTTGGGCAATATCAAAGGCATGGGGTTCTCCTTTTATCATTTGGAAAGCGGCGCTCATCCGGCGGCCGAGGCCAGCGCGGCCTCAAAGTCGGCGCGGATGTCGTCGATGTTCTCGATGCCCACCGAAACGCGGATGAGCTCGGGCGGGATGCCGGCGGCCAGCTGGTCGGCTTGGGACAACTGGCGGTGGGTGGTGGAGGCGGGGTGCAGCACCGAGGTGCGGATGTCGCCGATGTGCACCACAAGGCTGGTGAGCTTCAGGCTCTCGATGAAGCGGCGCCCGGCGGCAAAACCGCCCTTGACGCCGAAGGTGAGAAAGCCGCCCGCGCCCTTGGGCATATAGCGCTGCTGCAGCGCGTGGTAGGGGTCGTTTTCAAGCCCGGGGTAACGCACCCACTCAACGCCCGGGTGCTGCGCCAGCATCTCGGCCAGCGCCTGGGCGTTCTGGCAGTGGCGCTCCATGCGCAGGTGCAAGGTCTCCAGGCCCATGTGCGTCAGCCAGGCGTTCATCGGGGCCATCACGCAGCCGTAGTCGCACAGCATCTGCCCGCGCAGCTTGACGGCGAAGGCCGCCGGGCCGAAGGTGTCGGCAAACACCAGCCCGTGGTAGCTGTCGTCCGGCTGGGTGATGCCGGGATATTTGTCGGTTTTGCTCCAGTCGAAGCTGCCGCCCTCGATGACGATGCCGCCCACGCTGGTGGCGTGGCCGTCGGCGTATTTGGTGGTGGAGTGGATGACCATGTCGGCCCCCAGCTGCAGCGGGCGGCACAGGTAGGGCGTGGCGAGGGTATTGTCCACCACCAGCGGCACGCCCAGCGCTTTGGCCACGCGGCTCCACTTGTCGAAATCCAGCACAGAGAGCGCCGGGTTGCCCAGCGTCTCGGCCAGCACCACCTTGGTGTTGGGGCGCGCCTCGGCCAAAATCTCCTCGTAGCTTTTGTCCTGGTCCACAAAGGTGTGCTCGATGCCCAGCTTTTGGAAGCTGACGCCGACGAGGTTGTTGGTGCCGCCGTATACATTGGTGCTGCTGAGGATGTGGTCGCCCGTGCCACAGAGGGCCAACATGCAGATCATGGTGGCGCTTTGGCCGCTGGCGGCCGCGGCGGCGGCGGTGCCGCCCTCCAGCATGGACATCTTTTCCTCCAATTTTTGAACATTGGGGTTCGAGATTCGGGTGTACATGTGGGTGGCGCTGGTCAAGTCGAACATGGCGGCCACGTCGTCGGTGTCGTAGTAGCGGTAGGTGGTGGACTGGACGATGGGCATGACCTGGGCTTCCCCTTTTTCGGCGCGGTAGTTGCCGTGCACGCAGGCGGTTTCGAATTTCATATCCATGCTTCTTCCTCCTTCTTTTGATGATGACTGCCATCGGTGTCAGCCCGGCGCAAAACGGTGCTGGCATGTGTGCGCTGGGCTGGGCAGTTACCCATTATCATAACACCGAAAGGGGCAAAAAGCCATCTTTTTTCACTGGGCTTGCCCCGCGTGCGGCGGCCCTGCGGCAAAAAGAAAGCATCACTTTCTTTAAAATTCCTTAAAAAAGCACGATAAGAGCAGCAAAATAGATGACATTTTGACTGGAAATGGCCTTGTTTTGCCCGCCAAGATTGGTAGAATAGCCAAATGACCTGTCAAAACAGTGGGGAAGTGTTAAATTTTAGTGACAAGCGCTTGCATTTTGACGTTTGACCGATTATAATGTAAATGCCCGGACAGAGAGTAACGGGCCACAGGTTTCAGATGATGGGAGGTACAGCGATGACAAGGTCTCAGTTGATCGCCAAAATTGCACGGCAGACAGGTTTGCCGGTAGCCCAGGTTGAGAACGTCTTGACAACCATGGTTGATGATATTATCGAATCGCTCCAGCAGGGAGAAAAGGTTACCATTGCGGGTTTTGGTCGTTTTGAAATGCGCGACCGCAAGACGAAAGCCTACACCAACCCGAAAACCAAAGTTTCCAGCCGGCTGGAGCCCACCAGCATTCCGGGGTTCAAGGCCAGCGGCCTGATGAAACAGCGGATCGCAGAGGGCAAATAATGGCGATTGTGGCGTAACCAACCACTGAAAAAGGCAGCTGCCGCGTGCAGTTGCCTTTTTTTGTGCATGCAAAAGCGGATTGCACACGTAAAAACACCCGGAGGAAGGCCGGGTGTTTTTACAGAGAGGAAGGAAGCTAAAGAGGAGAAAAAAGAATAAAGGCTAAAGGGTTGGGTGGCGTGCATGTGCTGCCAGCAGCATGCTTAGGAGGAAAGGTCCACGTCGATGATCTCGTTCACCTTGCCGCTTTTTTCGATGGCCTCGTACAGTTTGCGGGCGTTGCCCGAGGCAATGCTGGCGCCGGCAATGCCATCGATGCTGTCGGCGTCGGTGGCGTTTTTGATGTTTTCAGACAGCTGCGGGATCCACACGACGGGGTCCGGCTCCATCTCGTAGTTGCCGGGGCCGCTTTTTGCCTTGCCGTCGGCGTCGTAAGCGTCAAATTTTGCGTCCACCACCTTGCCGTCTTTGTAGGTGAGGACCAGGGTGTCGCGCCAGCCGTAGCCGTTGCCCTGCACATAGGCGTCGTCGGCCTCGGCCGTGTAAACGCCGTCGGCTTTGGTGCCGCCGCCGCAGGCCACAAGGCTGAGCGCCAGCGCCAGTGCCGCCAAAAGGGCCAGCCATTTTTTCATGAGGTGTCGTCTCCTTTCGGGTCTTAAATGCAATGGGGCGAAATGTGACTGCCACCGAATGCAGAGCTAGGATAGCACGGAAAAAGCGCGAAATCATTACAATAATGTAAAAAAACCGTGTTGAGGCCAATTGTTCACGAATTGTTCATTGACAGCCGCGTAAAACCGGCGCCCGCCTCAAGGGCAAAGGTGGTGGGCCGCTATGAAAGCCGGCCTATAGTCGCGGAAAAAGAGACGGGCGAGCCTGTTTGGTGCACCGTGCGCCTTGTTGCCGAGATAGCCAAAGGGCCCCCGCTCTTTCGGGCGGGGGCCCTTTGGCTATCGAAATACGAACGAATGGGTGATTTTTGTCTCGGGCAGCCCCGATATGCGCGCCAGGCTAGGCCACGCGGGAGTGGCCGGATACCGTGCGCCGCTTGGGTGCCGTGGCGTGCAAGCGCACGGGCGAGCCCGCGGGTGGCGTGTGGCGCGGGTGGCGGCGGGCGGCCCTGGCAGGGCGCAGGCTGGCCCGGAAAAAGCGGGGAACCGCCACAAGGCACGCCGCCAGCAGCGCCAGGCCGAAGACCACCGGGAAGGCGCCGGAGATGAGGCCGTCGAAAACCAGAAGGACGGCCAGCGCGGCCAAGATGGTGGCTATTTTCATAACAAAGGTACGCATAGGCCTGTCCTCCGGATAACAATGAATTATTGTATCTAAAGAATAGCACAAATATAAGTTGTAGTCAAGCGAAAATACAAATATTTCGAGAAAAGACTTTACAAAAACAATAAATAGTTGTATCATCAAAGATAGAAAATTGTCTGCTTTGGCATTTTTGCCCATAAGGAGGACATGATGTTTGGAGACACCCTGAAACAATTGCGCAAGGAGAAACAGCTGACGCAGAGTGCGCTGGCCGCGATGCTGGGCATCACCCAGCAGGCGGTGGGCAAGTGGGAAACGGGCGATTCCTCGCCGGACGCCGCCACGCTGATGCAGCTGGCCGAGCTGTTTGAGGTGAGCGTGGACAGGCTGCTGGGGCGCCGCGGCGCCAATGTGGGCATGGTGCGGGCGTACCAGCCGGCAGAGGAAGTGATGGTGCCGGTGATGGGCGCGGTGCGCGCGGGCTATGGCGCGCTGGCCTTTGAAGAGGACGGCGGCCGGGCGCCCGCCACTGTGCGTGACCCGGAGAACTACTTCTACCTGGTGGTGCAGGGCGATTCTATGGAGCCGCGCATCCGCGACGGCGATTTGGCGCTGGTGCGCCGGCAGCCCGCGCTGGAAGACGGCGAGTTGGGCGTGGTGGTGTATGGCGACGGCGAAGGCACGCTGAAGCGCTTCCAGCGCAAGGGCAACGCGGTGGTGCTGCAGCCGTTCAACCCGGTGTACGAGCCGGTGATCTTGTCCGGCGAGGAGCTGGAACACCTGTACATCGCCGGCAAAGTGGTGGAGACAAAGGCCCGCTGGTAGGGCGCGGCTTTTAACAATAGAGATGGCATGCCAGCCGGGCAACCCCCGGCCGGCCGGTTTTGTGGCGCCCTTTTCTGGGGCGTGATGAAGCGGAAACAGGGCGCAGGGCGGCTTTGAAAACGTCGAATTTGTGATATTGAGGAGGGCGCGGGCGTGGACCTGATGCAGAAGCTGACCATTTTGGCGGATGGCGCGAAATACGATGCGGCCTGCACGTCCTCCGGGGCCGACCGCCCGGGCAACCGGGGCCTGGGCAGCACCATCGCCGCGGGCTGCTGCCATAGCTTTTCGGCCGACGGGCGCTGTGTGTCGCTGTTGAAGGTGCTGATGAGCAACTGCTGTGTGTACGACTGCAAGTATTGCGTGAACCGCAGCAGCAACGATGTGCCCAGAACCAGCTTCACGCCGGAGGAGCTGGCCGAGCTGACCATTGAGTTTTATCGCCGGAATTACATAGAAGGGCTGTTTTTGTCCAGTGGTGTGCTGAAAAACCCCGACTACACCATGGAGCAGATGATCAAAGCGCTGGAGCTGCTGCGCTACAAGTACGACTTTTGGGGCTACATCCACGCCAAGACCATCCCCGGGGCCTCGGCGGACCTGGTGTGGCGGCTGGGGCTGGTGGCCGACCGCCTGAGCGTGAACATCGAGCTGCCCAGCGAGCAGAGCCTGGCCCGCCTGGCGCCCGCCAAAACGCGCAGCGCCATTTTGCAGCCGATGGCGATGATTGCCAAAGGGCGCAAGCAGAACAACCAGGAGCTGGCCCACTACAAGCACGCGCCCACCTTTGCCGGGGCGGGCCAGGCCACACAGATGATCATCGGGGCCTCGCCCGAGAGCGACTACAAGATATTGACGCTGGCCGAGGGGCTGTATGGGCGCTATGCGCTGAAGCGTGTGTTCTACTCAGCGTATATCCCGGTGGTGGAGGACACGCTGCTGCCCAGCGTGCAGACGAAGCCGCCCTTGCTGCGCGAGCACCGGCTGTACCAGGCAGATTTCATGCTGCGGCGGTACAAGTTCAAGGCAGAGGAGATATTGAGCGAAGAAGCACCGAATTTTAACCCATACCTGGACCCCAAATGCAACTGGGCGGTGCACAACATGCATCTGTTCCCGGTGGACGTGAACACCGCCGACTATGAGACGCTGCTGCGGGTGCCGGGCATCGGGCCGCTGAGTGCGCGGCGCATCGTGGCGGCGCGGCGCATGGGGCGCCTGGGCATGGCGGAGCTGAAAAAGATAGGCGCGGTGCTGAAACGGGCGCAGTATTTCATTGTGACGGCGGACAGGCCCACCGGGGCAAACGCGGGGCGCGAGGCCACCGTGCGCGCGCTGATAGACCCGGGCGTGTTCAGCGCCGGGGTGGAGCAGCTGAGCCTGTTTGGCCCGGGCGGCGCCGACGTACCGCGGCTGCCGGGGCCGGGCGAGGTGGCCTGCGTGGCCGAGGCGGCAGAGGAGGCGGTGACGTGCCTGGCCAAAGCGATGTGAAAAAGATGCCGTGCGGGCGCAAGGCCTATTGCGGCAATGCAAAGTGCGGCCGGTCGCTCTATTGCATCCGGCTGGCAGAGCGCCAGCGCGCGGCGGATGCGCCGCCACAGCGGCGGGCACAGGCTGGGGCGCCGCTGGCACAGCCGGTCGACGTGGTGTACCTGTACGACGGCAGCCTGCCGGGCTTTTACTGCTGCGTGTTCGAGAGCGTCTACGCGCACGAGATTCCCCAGCAGATCTATGCGCAGGGCGAGGAGATGCCCACGCTGTACCAACAGAAATGGATAGAGACCGACGCGGACAAGGCGCGGCGGGTGCGCGCGTCGATCCCGAAAAAGATTGGCCGGGACGCGCAAGAGCTGGTGGAGACCGTTTTTTTGAGCTGCCTTGTGGAAAAAGAGCTGAAGATGCTGCGTTTTTTGCTGCTGGGGTACCGGCAGGGCCCCGGCGTGATGCACATGCTGGGGCACGCGGACGTGGCCCCGGTGACCGACGCGGCCAAACACCTGGGCGGCGAGGCCCACCTGCTGAAAGGGTTTGTGCGCTTTTCGGACTATGGCGGCGTGCTGGCCGCCACCATCACGCCGAAAAACTTCATCCTGCCGTTTCTTGCCGGGCATTTCACCAGCCGCTATTCCGGCGAGGATTTCATCATCTACGACAAAACGCACAAGGCGGCGCTCATCTACGAGGGCGGGCAGCAGCGCATCGTGCCGATGGAGGGCATCGCCTTTCCCGAGGCAAACGAAGAAGAGGCGCGCTACCGCGCGATGTGGAAGCAGTTCTACAACACCATCGCCATCGAGGCGCGGGAGAACCCGCGCTGCCGCATGACGCACATGCCCAAGCGCTACTGGGAGAACATGCTGGAGGTGCAGGACCTGTTGTGAGGCAAGAAATGCAAAAAAATTTGCCGGAAACGTCTGTTTCCGGCAGATTTATGCTATAGGGGCCTTAGATGGCGCGGCTGGCGATCTCGCCTGTGATGTGCGCGATGAAGTCGGCCGTGGTTTGCACGCCGCCATGCTCTTGCTTGCGCGCACGCACCGACACCGTGCCGTCGGCCACCTCCTTGTCGCCCATCACCAGCATGTACGGGATTTTTTTCAGCTGTGCCTCGCGGATCTTATAGTTCATCTTCTCGTTGCGCAAATCGGCCTCGGCCCGCAGGCCGGCGGCCTGCAGGGCGGCCAGCTGCTCGGCGGCGTAGGCGTGGTGTGCCTCGCTGATGGGCACCAGCATCACCTGCACCGGGGCCAGCCACGTGGGAAAGGCGCCGGCAAAGTGCTCGATGAGGATGCCGATGAAGCGCTCGATGCTGCCCAGCACCACGCGGTGGATCATCACCGGGCGGTGGCGCTCGCCGTCCTCGCCCACATATTCCAGCTCGAAGCGCTCGGGCATCTGGAAGTCCAGCTGGATAGTGGCGCACTGCCAGGTGCGGCCGATGGCGTCCACCAGATGGAAGTCCAGCTTGGGGCCATAGAAGGCGCCGTCGCCCTCGTTCACCGTGTAGGGCCGGCCCAGCTCCTCCACCGACTCGGCCAGGTTCGCGGTGGCCGTCTGCCAGTCCTTCTCGTCGCCCATGTGGTCGTCGGGCATGGTGCTCAACTCGATGTGGTAGTCAAAACCGAACAGCGAGTACACCTCGTCGATGAGCTGGATGACGCCCTTGACCTCCTCTTTGATCTGCGAGGGCATCATAAAGATGTGGGCGTCGTCCTGTGTGAAGGCGCGCACCCGCATCAGGCCGTGCAGCGCGCCGGACAGCTCGTGCCGGTGCACCAGCCCGCGCTCGGCCAGGCGGATGGGCAGCTCGCGGTAAGAGTGCAGCTGGCTTTTGTACACCAGCATGCCGCCCGGGCAGTTCATCGGCTTCACGGCAAAGGGCGTGCCGTCTATCTCTGTGGTGTACATGTTGTTTTTATAGTGGTCCCAGTGGCCGCTGCGCAGCCACAGCGCCTGGTTCAGCAAAATGGGCGTGGAGATCTCGCTGTAGCCGGCGCGCTCGTGCACCTCTTCCCAGTAGCGCATCAGCTCCTTGCGCACGATCATGCCATTGGGCAAGAAGAACGGGAAGCCCGGGCCCTCTTCCATCATGGCGAACAGCTCCAGCTCGCGGCCCAGCTTGCGGTGGTCGCGCTTTTTGGCCTCTTCCAGCAGGGCCAGGTGGGCGTCCAGCTCGCTCTGCTTGGGGTAGGCCGTGCCGTAGATGCGGCTGAGCATGGGCAGGCGGGAGTCGCCGTGCCAGTAGGCGCCGGTGGCGTTGGTGAGCTTGATGGCCTTCAGCGGCGCCGTGGTGAGCAGATGGGGCCCGGCGCACAGGTCGGTGAACTCGCCCTGGCGGTACAGGCTGATGTTTTCGCCTGCGGCGGCGTGCTTTTGCAGCAGCTCCTGCTTGTAGGGCTGGTCTTCAAACAGGGCCATGGCCTCATCCGGCGTCACCAGGATGCGCTCGATGGGATAGGCCTCTTTCACGATCTTGCGCATCTCGTCTTCGATGGCCGCGAGGTCCTCGGTGGTGAAGGCGGGGCTCACGTCGAAGTCGTAGTAAAAGCCGTCGGCCACGGCCGGGCCGATGGCGAACTTGGCGCCGGGGTACAGCCGCAGCACCGCCTGCGCCAGAATGTGGCTGCCGGTGTGCCAGAAGGCGTGCTTGCCGTCGGCGTCGTCGAAGGTGCAGATGTCCACCGCGCAGTCGCGGAACAGCTCGGTGCGCAAGTCGCAGGCGATGCCGTCTACCCGGGCGGCGCAGGCCGCCTTGTAAAGCCCGGCGCCCAGGCTTTTGGCCACCTCGGCCACCTGGATGCCCGGCTCGTATTGCCGCACGCTGCCGTCTTTTAATGTGATGTTGATCATGGTGCACTACTCCTAACTTTGATGATGGGATGCAAAAAAACCCGGCCCTATGTAAGGGCCGGGGTGGGAAGACCCACGGTTCCACCCGGCTTGCGCGCACAAAGCGCGCCGCTTGTTGGCCGCTGTAACGGGCGGGCCCGGCAGGGGTTCGCCCCTGCGGCTGCTGCGGTGGTGGGCGGGTGCTGCCCGGCAGGGCGCCTTTCAGCCTGGGGCGCCCTCTCTTGCTGCCGGCGGGCACGGCCCGTGTCCGCGTCGTCGCTTTTGTAGAGCCATCATAGCACCAAAAGGCGATTATTGTCAAGGGCGGCGCGGGGGGCGCGCCGCGCGAACAAAAAGCAAAATTTTGCACAGCCAACGCGCCAAAGTGAAAGCCGTATACCTTGACAAGCGCTGCTTTGAACCTTACAATATATGTATATGGTAACAATATGTCCGGCCATAAATTGCCATGTGGCCGTTCAGGGGCATTCCCGAACAGATTTGACAGGTTTGATGTTTTTAGCATTGTCCGGGGATGTCTGCCATAAACCTTATCCCATTTGATATTAAGGAGTTGACCCAATTGCCAGCCACAGTGATCATCATCATGGTGGCGGTCGTGGTCGTAATTTTAGCGAGTATCATTGCGTTTCGCGCCGGTATCGTCTACCGGCGCCGCACTGCCGAGCAAACGGTTGGCTCGGCGGAAGAAGAAGCTAAAAAAATCGTCAACGATGCCATCAAAAACGCAGAGCAGAAACTGAAAGAATCCGCCGTAGAGGCAAAGGACCAGGCGTACCAGCTGCGGCAGGACGCCGAGAAAGAGATCAAAGAACGGCGCGCGGAAGTGACGCGCCAGGAACGCCGGATAGACCAGAAAGAGGAAGCGCTGGACAAGAAGACCGAGGCGCTGGAAAAGCGCGAAGAGGACCTTCAACAGCGTAAGGAACTGGCCGAGGCGCGCCTGGGCGAAGTGGAACAGATCAAAGAGCGCGAGTTGCAAAAGCTGGAGTCCATCGCTTCGCTGACCCAAGAGGAGGCGCGGGGCGTTTTGCTGTCCCGTCTGGACGAACAGCTGGCCCACGAAAAGGCCGTAAAGGTGGCCGCCTTCGAGACCAACATCAAGGACGAGGCGGACGACTTGGCCCGCGAGCTTATCGGCCAGGCCATCGCGCGCTGCGCGGCCGACCATTCCAGCGAGGCCACCATCTCGGTGGTCACCCTGCCCAACGACGAGATGAAGGGCCGCATCATCGGGCGCGAGGGCCGCAACATCCGCGCCATGGAG